>DOMV01000447.1:1409-15848 GCA_003509805.1 Planctomycetaceae bacterium | reverse complement strand
CGCGGGAGGATTATCATGCCGTTGACGGGATGTACCGCCGACGGGTGGAAAACGTCCAATACAAAAAAATGGAGGCGGCGGGGATCGAACCCGCGTCCCGAAGCAGATCCATGCAAGCGTCTACGTGTGTATTCGATTATTTGAATTTAATCCTTGCGAACCCTTATCGACGGCGGTTTCGTTCGGACGATTCGACAACGTTTTTTAATCCCCGACGTGGTCGACATGATCGGGAACGATTCGGATTTACGGCCGGGTGTCACGCCATTCCGACGACAGCTTGAACCCGGGGTCGCCTTTTCTTAGGCGGCCATTGCGAACTTAGGTTCGGCAATTGAATTGATAGTCGGCTATTAACGTGGACTGCTGACCAACCACGACACGCAACCTACACTTCCCTAACCCGGTCGAAACCAATTCGCCCCCGGTTTCGCCGCCGAACCGTATTGTTTGCAAAACAAGCCCGCGCGGCTTTCAAAAGAACACCTCCGTATTATACACGATATCGGCGAAAAAAACAGGGAGGATATGCGAAACGCGACTGCGAACCGCGACGAAGTACGGAGTGGGATATACCGTAAACGGCATAATAATCCTCCCTCGCACAAGCGTCCGTCGCTCGAACGATTCGTATAAATGCTTGTATTAACAAAGGTTGCGGCAAGCGAGTGCGGCGGACAGGCTTGGCCAAATGCCCGTTTTCATCGCGTTTCCGGTAGAAGCAAACCCGGAGCCATGACTGTAAAGGAAGGGGGCCGGCCCGAAGACTTGTAAACGATCCGTAAACGATCATTTCAGCCGAAACAACCGTCCCAAGGCGTCGAGCAGGCCATGCGGAACGCCGTTCCGGGATTCGTCGCGGAGCGATTCGAGCGGCGGATGAATCAGCTTGTTGACCAAGCGGTCGAAGGCATAGCGAACTTCCTCGATTCCCCTGGCGTCCAGACCGTGCGGACCGAGCTTGTTCAATAAACGGGCCAATTCCGCCTGTTTCGTCGTTTCCCATTTGTTTTGCAGCCGTTGGATTAACTCGCCCGTCCGGCGGTGATGAATGTCCCGCAGGAACGATTCGCTTTCCTGTTCGACGATCCGTAGGGCCTTGGGCATCTCGTGGGCCCGGCGACGGCGGTTTTCCTCACACGCTTCCTTGAGGTCTTCCAAAGAATAGAGATAGACGTCTCCGCGGTTCCCGATCTCCGGCTCGAAATCGCGAGGAACGGCCAGGTCGAGCAAAAAAAGCGGGCGGCCTGCGCGGCGTGATGCGATTTCGCCGAACTGCGCATCCGTGATGACCGGGTGCTGCGCCCCTGTCGTGCCGATGGCCAAATCGACCTTGGAAAGCCAGTCGAGTCGTTCCTTCCAATCGACGACCCGGCCATTCCACGTTTCGGCAAGTTCCTCCGCCTTGGGGCGACTGCGATTAGCCAGGTAAACCGTTCCCGCTCCGTGGAGCTTGAGATAGCGGATCGTTTCCTCGGCCATTTCTCCGGCCCCGAGAACCAGCGTGGTTCGCTCCGTCAGCGTTTCGAAAAGCCGGAGGACGAATTCCGAGACGGCAACGCTGGGAATACTGATCCGATGTTGTTGGATACGAGTTTCGTTGGCCACCCGTTTCGCGACCCGCAGCGCCGCCTGGAAGACGCCGTGCGTCATCGGGCCAACCGTTCCCGCATCCAACGCCGCCTGGTACGCCGCCTTGACCTGGGCGAGAATTTGGACCTCGCCGAGCACCATGCTGTCCAAACTCGACGCGACCGTGAACAGGTGGGCGACCGCTTCCCGGCCTTGAAGATAGGAAAGATGTGTTTCCGTTTCGGGCCGTTCCGAACCCGCGGTTCTCCGTTCGTTCAGCAGGAAATCGACGAGCTGTCCCCGTGTCGGCAGCGCGGGGACCGTGTTTCGGAATTCTTCTCCCGCGCCACGGGGATTTTCCACGCATTCGTCCGAAGCGACATACAATTCCGTACGATTACACGTCGAGAGCAGGACGGCTTCAATTCCCGGAAAGGCGGCATCCCAATCGACCAGGGCATCGGCGATCTGCAACGGCGAAAATGCCAGTTTTTCCCTGATTTCCAGCGGGGCGGAAAGATTGCAGCCGATCATGCCAAGGTTCATCGAATCCCCTCCTGCCGCCGGTTTTCGACTGCCGGGGGTAATGAGCGGAACAATAAACGGTCGTCCGTTGACGCCGCCGCCCGGGAGTGTTCTCCATGTGACGGGAGAACCGGCTCGTTGTTCCAATGGGCGGTCTTGAAAAACGGGGAGACGAGCAACAACAGGAGTAGCAGGCCGAAAGCGAACAGGGGGGCGGCGACCTCCGATTTTGACGGGCGGTCGAGCGCGAATCGACGAATCGTACTCAGGCCCCATAACAGCAACATGGCCAGCGCCCATAGAACGAGGGGATCGCCATACGGAAATCGGGCGCCGTCCGACGGACGGATTTCCACGGTAAGGATCGAACCGCAGACGACTCCGAGAAAAAGCGAGCAGAGCGACCAGAAAAAGGTGGAAACGGCGAGGGAACGGGACCACTCCAGGCTTGGCAAACGCAGGCCGAAAAACGGTTTGCGCTTGCGTTTCAAACAATCGGCCTGTTCGAAATACATCATGGCCGCGACGGAACCAATGGCCAAAAGTAAAACGCAAAGCAGGAATGCGACGACGTGGAGCATACGCAAGAGCGGCGCGGCGGCATGAGATGGAAATGGAACCGGGCTCGCTCCGTAGGTTCCGATGCCGATGAGCAATAAGGCGAGCGGTAAGAGGTAGAGTTCGAACGGAATGCCCGGACGACGGCTCATCAAATGCAGGCAGACAGCGACAATTCCCCAAGCGATCAGGAAAAAGAACACTTGTTCGCTTTCAACGAAACGTTGCGAAAAAACCGCTCGTTTACAGAGAAGAAACAGGGTGTGCGCCAAAAAGCCGGCAAGGAGAAAGCCGAAAGAAATCAAACCGCCGGCAACCCCAAGCAGACGGTTACAGAAAGCGTTCGCGTGAAAAAACCGCGAGAAACCCGATAGGAACGCTACGGTGTAACTCGCGGCGAAACAGATAATTCCGACGCCGGAAAGCATGATCGAGGGACGGTTGGAAGTGAAAGAAGCAACAGGACCGGGTCGATCAGTCAACGGCGGCAATCGCCGGCTTATCTCACGGGCCTATTTCACATCCTGAACGACCGGGACAACCCAAACTTTCAGCTCGCTTTCGATATCGTGTCCGAGATAAATTCGAACCGTATAAAGTCCAAGCTCCTTCAGCGGCCCGGCAAGGCGAATCTGGTCCGCGGTCAGGACCAGGTTTTCGCCGCGCAGCGCTTTGACGATATCGTCCGGTCCGACGGAACCGTAAAGATGCCCTTCCTCGTTGGCGTTCGCCTCGATCGAGACGCTCTTCTTTTTAAGCTCGTCCGCGAGCGATTGAAGCGAAGTGAGCCGTTTTTTCCGGATCTCCGCCAGCTTCGCCTTGTGCTTGGCAACCATGCGCTTATGATGCTCGGTCGCAATCGTCGCCAATCCTTGGGGAATCAGGTAGTTATTGGCGTACCCCGGTTTTACCTCGACGATTTCCCCTTGTTTACCAAGCGGATCGACCGTTTGAATCAACAGGAGTTGAACTCCGCCGCCGGGACCGAGAGGAAGACGTTTGCCGCTACGGAGGTATTTTCTGGCCTGCTTGTTACGTTCAACTGTCGTACTCATGTGACTGGATGGACTTATGTGACTTGTAAAATTAGTGATTTCGTTTGGATAACCGTTTGACGGCACACGGGAAAACGCGACCCGGAGACGCGCTAGAAAGGAACATCGTCTCCGCCGCCCGTGTCGTAATAGGAATCCTGGGGCGATTGTTGCTGCGAAGGTCTTTGTGAAGGGGCCGGCGCGGTTCCCTGCTGGGAGTAGGAGCTGCCGCCTTGCGAGTATCCGCCTCCGCGGGAAGAATCGCCTCTTCCGCCGAGAAGTTGCAGCTTTTCGCCGACGACCTTGAGTTTGTTGAATTTCTGGCCGTCCTTTTCCCAGGAATCCAGTTTCAAACGCCCCTCGATAAGCGTCGGAGACCCTTTTTTCAGGTATTCGCAGGCAATCTCCGCTTCGCGCCCGAAAAGGGTGATGTCGACGAACACCGGTTCATCGGTCCATTCGCCGTTCGCCCCCTTGCGACGATTGTTGACGGCGAGTCCGATATCCGTGACCGGCGTCCCATTGGGAATATAACGGAGCTCCGGGTCCCGGGTCAGGTTTCCAAGCAGGATTACGCGATTATAGCTGGCCATATTTCGGTCTTTTTTTGCTTGAATCAGTTCTTCCGTCGAAGAAACGGGCCACCGTCACATCGTCTCGAAAGTCGGGGATTCATCCGTTCCGGCAAACAGGATGCCGGTCTATCCCTCCATTGCCGGAAGAACGTTTGCCGTTTGCGGTTCCGCGTCGGAATCGGCGATTTCCGTCGTCCTGACGACTCCGCCGCTCCGGGCATGTTCCAAAATCGGATCGACGAGTTTCGGAGGAATCCTGACGAAAATAAAACGGAGGATCGAGTCGCTGATCTGGAAAAGGCGGTTGAGTTCCTTGATTTTCGCGGTGTCGATTTTGAAGTAGGTCAACCAGTACGTTCCACGGCGCTGTCCCTTGATCGGGTAGGCCAAACGACGTTCTTCCCAGACACGGTTGACGAGGACTTCCCCACCCAACAATTCGATATTCGCCGCGATCTGGCCGGACACGCCTTCCTGGTTACGACCGTAAGCGTCGCTGTCCAGGATAAACAACGCCTCATAAACTCGTTCGGTAATCACTGTTTTCTCCTCGTTACTGATCTGTGAACAAAATTTGAACGTAGCGGCGACGAAGGAAGCCGCGGGTCCGCGTGCGTGCGGCCGGACCGAACAAGTCAAAAATTTATTCGCGGGTCAATAAACATTCTGTGACGGTGGTACGGTAACACGTCTTCATCGACCCGCGGCCGATCACGAAAACGCCTTACTGTCCGTTGAAACGGTTCATCGCTTCGGCGGTCCCGTAAACGATCCACGCTTCGACGGCATCGGCTGCCCTTTTCAGCGCCGAGGGCAATTGTTTCCATTCCTCTTCGACAAACCGGGCAAGGACGTAGTCGGCGGCATCCATCATCCCGGGCGGCCGACCGATCCCGAACCGCAACCGGGGAAACGCTTCCGTTCCCAACATCCGGGCGACGTCGAGCAACCCTTTTTGTCCTCCCGCGCTTCCATCCGCGCGAATCCGCAATTTCGAAAAGGGGAGATTCAAATCGTCGCACACGATTAAAACCTCGTCGAAGGGGATTTTGTAAAACCGAACCGCCTCCGAAACACTCACCCCGCTCCGGTTCATGTAAGTTGACGGACAGAGAAGCAAAACCGCTTCGTCGCGGATTCCGACTTCAAGCAATTCCCCGTGAAATTTATTTTTCGGTTTTCCGTTCACATACCTGCCGGCCAACTCGGCAAGGATCATGAATCCTATGTTGTGCCGCGTCTGGCGATAATTCGCCCCCGGATTTCCCAAACCGACAACAAGCTTCATACATCACTCGTCGGCATTGAAGCATCGATCGTGCTCCGCAAACGCGATTATTCCGTATCTTCCTCGGTTTTCTTGCGGCCGATCACTTCCGGTTCTTCACTTCCGGCTTCGGCTCCCGCTTCCTCTTCGGAAACTTCAACCTGGGCCATACAACTGACGACGATTTGCGCGGGATCGACCAGCACCTTGGCACCCGGCGGCAACTTCAAATCGGCCACGGTCAACACCTGATTGAACTCCAAATGGTTGACACTGACTTCGATTTTCTCGGGGACGGCCGCCGCCTCGCATTCGAACTTCAATTCGTGCAGCACCTGTTTGACGACACCGCCCTCTTTAAGTCCCGCCGCTTCGCCGAAAATTTCCAGCGGAAGGACGACTTGAATTTTCTCGTGTTCGCTGACCCGGGCGAAATCCACATGAAGGACGTGCGTCCCCCAGGTATTCCATTGGCAATGTTTGATAAGGGCTTTCTCGTTCAGTGCTCCGGTAAGGGCGACAAAGCGACTTCCTTGCCGAATGGTCGCATCAAGCTCTTCCACTTTCAACGCCAAACTGAGCGTTTCCTGCTTGTGGCCGTACAATACGGCCGGAACCAGACCACTTTCCCTCATGCGACGGTTTCGCCGCTTGCCGTGAGTATCCCGAATCGAAACGGTCAACGCTTGAACTTTTGCCATGAAAATCACCTAAATCAACGATACGCTTGTATTTATCAAAACCTGTGTTTTATCAAAAGCCACCGCGACGCACCGGGAAACCGACCGGGGCGCAGACGAACACCATCCGGCCGATCCGTCCGGGGGACGGAAAGCCCAAGCCGACGATAAGTCGTACAATATGACCGAAAACGGCGAAATGACAACCCCCCCCTCCCGGATTTTGTCGGGTCGGTCCGCACGGTCAGTCTGTTTGAGCGGTTTCCCGGAAATACGACTCGATGATCGCCCGATAGTGAGAGGGAAACTCTTTTTCCATGCGGAGCAAAGCCTCTTCACGTTCTTTCGGCGGCAGATTACCCCAACCGGCCGAATCCCCGATATCCTTGTCATGGACGTTGCCGGGCCCTTTTTGGCGCAGAATTTTACTGTCTTTTGCCGGATTATTTGCTTGTTGCCCCTGATCGCCGTCGCATTCTTTCATCTGTTTTTCGACTTTCTCGATGATTTTATCGAGCGACTTGAGCACATCTTGTTCCGCTTCCTGAACTTTCTCGCCTGTTCGACCCGTTCCCAGACGGCGTTTGACATCCTCCATACGGCGGGCGACCGATCGAAGATCGTCCTCATTTTCCTGTTTTTGCTTTTTCAAATCGGCTTCGATCAGCTTCGCGATTTCCGAATAACGGCGGGGANNCGGCAATCTCCCGAAACCGGCGAAGGGCCTCATCGCCTTTTTCACGCTGCATCAGTTTGCTGTAAACGATGCCCTTCAAAAGCAATGCGGCAGCGGGATCGCAGCAGTTGCCGGGCGTCAATTCTTCGAGCGGATCCCGGGCTTCATCGAACAGGTGCATACGCACGAGCGATTGGGCCAAATGGAGCCGGAGCGCGCCGCAGAGAAACGCGGACGGTTTTATTTCAGGCGGAACATCAGGTAAAACAACAGGTTGTGCAAAAGGGACACCGTTCCATTCAAGGGCGGCGCACGCATCGAGATATTCCCGGGCCGGGCGGGAGGCGAGCCGCATCGACTCCAAGAGCCGGGCGTTTAATTGCCCGCTTGAAACCGGCAAGGGGTGGGTCCACAAGGCTTCGATTTGGCTGAAAATCGCCGGGGGCGGCGGTTCCACCGTGCGCAGCCAGTCATCCAATTGAGCTTTCACCGTGTCCGATTGCGGCAATGTCCACTTTACCGATCCCTCGACCGTTTCCCGGAGAGGAGCCGCGACCTTCCCGTTTTGTTCCGCTTGGATTGGAGCGAGAAAAATCAGAGTGAGGCAAAGAAGCGTTTTCATGATCGTCGGCAACGGACTTTCAATCCGTAACGATTTGTTGTATGCCGAAAGCCATCGACATTTCCCGCAGCCGGTCGCGNNTATCTTGCCGTTCGAAGTATAAAAACGGCGGTTAAAAAAAGTCTTCCTCCTTAAATACGCAATGCTCGTGATCGCCCTGCATGTACTGGTGAGCCTGCTTCGAGTTCGACAAGGTCGGCAGTTCCGTACGAACGGTTCCGTAGGACTCGACCGGACGTTCCGGCCTGTCGCAGCCGAAGAAGGAGCAAAGGAGAAGCAAGAAAAGAAGGCGACAAATTCGCGTCATGCGGATCTCCAGGTAAAAAACGGGTATTCAGTCAGAAAAAGGAACGATGGCGCACCGGATGTTTTGGAAATTGCCCGCATCACAGCCGCCTCCCACACACTATACACGAAAAATGAAGGAAAGAAAACCGTTTTTTCCATAAAATTCGGCGGTTCAGCCGGGAAGACGATTCCCGGTTCACTACGAACCATAGCCCGATTCCAATGCGAACAAAAGCTCCGGCGATCAGGGAAAAGCGGCGTAGGGAAGCGGATCGACGGCTCCGGCGTCGGCAAAACCCCGCAGGCGCAGACGACAGGTTTCGCACAAACCGCAAGAAAGACCGTTGGAATCGGGATCGTAACAACTGTGCGTCAAGGAATAATCGACGCCGAGCGCAAGGCCGAGCCGGATGATTTCGCCTTTGCTCAAATGAAGGAGCGGTGCCTCAATGGCGGGAACGCCGGCCCATTTTCCAAAATTTGCCGTTCCAACATTTTCCGTTCCCGCATGTTCGGTTCCCTTTTTCGTCGCCACGGCGGCAAGGTTGCGAAACGCTGCCAGAAACTCCGGCCGGCAATCGGGATAACCGCTTGAATCAACGGCGTTGATCCCGATGTAAATCGCGCCGGCGTCGACGGTTTCGGCATATGCGAGAGCGACCGCGAGAAAAACGGTATTCCGGGCCGGCACGTACGTGTTGGGGATGGATCGGCCGATCTCCCCGTACGGCGTGTTCTTGGGAACATCGATCTCCGCCGTCAGGGAACTGCCGCCGAACAAACGCAGATCGAGCGGAAAAACAATCTGGTTTTTGACTTCGAGAAAACGCCCGATTCGTCGGGCAGCTTCGATTTCGATCCGGTTTCGCTGACCGTAATCGAAAGTAAGCGCGTACAAACGATCGCCTCGCGACTTGGCGACGGCCGCCGAGGTTGTCGAATCAAGGCCGCCGGACAACAAAACAACCGTATTCATGCTTTGTCAGGATAAAATGTCGGATCCGGAATGAAAAATCGCGATTCAATGCACGATTCCGGGCGCGAAGCGTAATCGCATGCCGTTCACGTTTGCGGTGAATGGCGTTCGAGGTATTCCTTGAGAATAATCTGGGCGGCAAGCCGATCCCGGCGTTCACGGCGTTTTTTATGCGTCAACTTTCCCTGCCGCAACAACCGTTCGGCTTCGACGGACGTATACCGCTCGTCCTGGTAATCGACCGGAATGTCCGTTGTTTCATGGAGCCAATTCCCGAAGGCGATCACGACTTCCGCCTGGTCGCCGACATAATCGTCGAGGTGCAGCGGTAAACCGACGACGAATCCGACGATTCGCTCTTCCCGCACCAGACGCCGGAAAAAGGCCGCATCCTTTTCAGGCGTTTGACGACGGTATGTTTCCAACGGGCTGGACAAAATTCGATCCGGGTCGCTGATCGCGATACCGATCCGGTGCGTGCCGTAATCGATCCCGGCAAGGCGACCGGTTTCATTCAGAGCACGATGCGTTGGCGGGTGTGTCATCAACGATCTTCTCTCCAAACTCCGGGACCTTGCAAAATACTACAGCCGCCGGTTTGAGGGATCACCTCGATCCGGGTCGCGATCCGTTCCTTGAGCGCGGGAACATGGGAAATCACGCCGATCATTTTACCTTCCCGACGCAATTCCACAAGCATACTCAGCGCCGTTTCGAGCGTTTCTTCATCGAGCGTCCCGAATCCTTCATCGAGAAACAGGGAATCGACGGGAACGTTTCGCGCCGAAAAGTCCGAAAGGGCCAACGCGAGGGCAAGGCTCACCAGGAAACTTTCGCCGCCGGAAAGATTGTCCGTTCCCCGGACGGCACCGCCCTGGTAAGTGTCGATGATCCGCATACGCAACTCTTCCGCGTCGAGCCGTTCGAGAAGATAACGGTCGGTCAGTTTGGCAAGCTGGACGTTGGCCCGCTCCAAAAGCATGTCGAACGTGATATGTTGCACGAAATTACGATACTTCTGCCCGTCCGCCTGGCCGATCAGGTCGTTCAGCCGGCTCCATTCCCGTACCGTTTCCGCCGTCTTGGCCAGCGATTCCCCGGCCCGGTCGCGCCGCGCACGGTTTTCCCGGTCGTGCTCCAACTTTTCCTCCAGGATACCCGTTTGCCGGAGCATGTCTTTCCAGGCGGCTTTTTCACGGCTGAGCATTTCCGTCAATACCGGCTTCCATATCGTTTCGAACTCGGTGGATGCGGAAACGGTGGGTTCGGAGGGTTCGGAATCCGCAGCCGGGGATGTTGCGGCTTGTTCTTTCGTGTGTGATTCGAGAAAAGCGGCGATTCGCTGCCGGAGCATGCGGCGTTGTTCCCGAAGCTCGGTCGCGCGGTGTTCCCATTCCGTCAGCCGGGCGGTTTTTTCCTCGATCAGGGCCGATTGGGCGCTCAATGCCGGATTAACCTCCTCGAAACGTCGTTGTCGGGCAAGCCATTCTTCCCGGCGCCGTTCGAGTGTATCGAGAAGTCCGCTGACCTTTTCAACCGTGTGTTCAACCGTGTTTTTGACTATCCCGCCCTCACATCCCCGAATCCCCGGCTCATAAACGTCCAGCTCCGCGAGGAGGTCGTCGCCCTGCGATTTCAGCGTTTCGAGACAATGCGTCCGCTCCGATTCCAATCGCGCGATTTCCTTTTCCGTGTTTGCCGCACGATGTTGGGCTGACTGTACGGCAAGAACCACGGTTTCGTGTTCCCGTTGCGCTTTCTCCGCTCGTCGGCCCTGTTCCCGGATGTTCCTGTCGATACCATCCAATCGCTCCAGGACAAGGTCGATTGCGGCCATCCGGGCGTCCAATTCCCGTGGGTCGGACGGCGGGTCTGACGGCGGATCGGACAAAAGAGAATGGGAACCGGGCGGCGCTTCTTCCGCTTTTTTTTCTTGCGGCGGAGCAATCGACCGGGCAAGGCGTTGTTTTTCTTCTTCGTAGGAATGCAACTCCTGCCGCAGCCGGGCGGACTCGGCCGTTTTACGTCGCAATTCCATTTCCCCTTCGGCGATTTGCCGTTGAACCTGTTCGATCTCACGATCCGTCTGATCGGTCGTTTCAATCGGTTGCCCGGCCAAAGGATGGTTTTTCGAACCGCAAAGCGGACAGGGCTCGCCGTCCCGAAGATCNNATCCGAAGGATCAGGTCCCGATTCTTTTGCAGGAGACGCTCCTTCTCCCGTTTTTCGTCCTGCCGTTTTCCCAAAACATCGATGTGCTCCCGGATCGCTGTTTCACGGTCGGGCAGTGGCTTCGAAAGGCGATCCAATTCCTCGATGCGAAGGCGTATCTCCACCCGCTTTTTCCGGTGTCGAAGCATTTCGGCTTCTTCACGGTATTCAGGGGGTTCGCGACCGTTCAAAATCGCAGCCCGTCTCGTTTCGGCTTCCTCCAAAGACCGTTTCGCCTCCGAAAGGCGGTCTTCAGACCGGGCGTGCGCGTTTTGTAGCCGTTCGCATTCTTCGACGGCCTCCCGTTTTCGGCGATGTTGAATATCCCGTAAGCGTTCCTGTTCCCGGACCCGTCGATCCGATTCCTGCAAGCGGGCGACTTTTTCCCTCAAACCGGCCAGTCGGGCGACGAGATCGGCGTCCCGGGCATGTTCGCGTCGATACTGCGCGAGCGATTCCCATTCTGTGCGCAACCGTTGCGCTTCCTTTTCGGCTCCGTCGAGATCGGCAACCGTTTCCTTACGCCAAGCCGTGAGCCGATGTTCCTCGCGAGCCGACTCTTCCCCGTCGCGAAGGAAATCGTCGATCGCGGACATCGTTTTCTCAATCGCGTTTTGCCGAACCGCCAGGTTGTCCTTTTCCGCGTTCCAGGCTTCGACTTCTTCTTCCAAAGCCGGTTCCAGGGTTCCCATTTCCTGTTCCTGTCGCTCGAAACGGCGACGTTCCTCCTCGGTGCGCCGGTAGACGCGGCGGGAAATTTCCGAGTAAATTTCCGTCCCGGTAATTTTTTCGAGCAAGGAAGAGCGGACCTTCGTGTCCGACTGGAGAAATTCCGCAAAGCGTCCCTGCGCCAGCAGGACCGCGCGGGTGAATTGCTCGAAATCCATCCCGGTCAGGCGTATCACGGCCGGGTCTACCGTTTTCAGCGTGTCCGCGACGATGCGCTCGTTTGAGACGCGCTCGTTCTTTTCCGGAAACGTCGAACGGGCGGAGTGAACGAGAATCTCGGCCAATTGGCGTTTTACCGGTTGGAGTTTGCCGTCCGGCTTGTTTCGTGCCCGTTTTTGCGACCAGAAAGCCCGAAATGTTCCCTTGGGCGTTTGAAAGAGAACCTCGGCCATGCAATCTCCGCATTGCCGCGACATCAGTTCATTCTCGTCGCCGGCGATTTTCTGCAATCGCGGCGTGCGACCGTAGAGAGCGAGGGCAACCGCGTCCAGCAACGTCGATTTGCCGGAACCGGTCGGGCCGATGATCGCGAAAATCCCGTCGTCGAGAAACCGCCGCTGCGTTAAATCGATGGTCCACAAGCCGACCAGGGAATTGAGATTCTTCAGGCGGACGGAAAGCAACTTCATCGATATACAGGGAACCGTTGAAATTTCCCGAAGCCGACGACTCGGGGGCCTGTTTTCCCGAAAGGTAAACGGGCGGTTGAACGGAAAACCAAACCGGTTTCGGTATAAAACGTCCGGCTGACGAGCCGGGAACCGTGTTCCCGGACGCTGGAAAATTCAAGAAAATCAGCGCTGCCAACTCCCGATATCGTCCTCGTCGCCGTCCACGCCGTTCGGGCCGAGGGACCAGACCTCCCATTCGGAATTGGAATGTGTTCCCGGCGCGACGTACTGGTAGGGATTCCCCCAGGGATCCGGAGGAATGGCACTGATACTGAGGTAGGGCCCTTCCCACTTTTCGGGAATGGGGAGCGTACCGGGGCAGACAAGCAGCGCTTCAAGGCCCTCATCGACCAAGGGTAAACGGCCCACATGCAAACGAAACATTTCGATTGGCGTCTTGAATTCGCCGATTTTAATCGCGGCTTCCCGTTTTCGGGCCGATTCCATGGACCGACCGATCGCGAGAATGCCGACCCCGGCAATAGTCATCAGGATGACCAGGACGATCATCACTTCGGTGAGGGTGAAACCGGCCCGGTCGCGGCGGAATGGAGGAGACGCACGGAATGATCGGGATGGACGCATGGGAGTTCGCAAAAAAAGTCTGTGATTATATTGTTGATTATGTCGTTGGGATAAACGGAATGCCACCTCAGCACACCCGACACGGTTATTCCTGGACATACCGTAAACGGCATGACAAGCCTCCCGCGAACAATCGCCTGCCGCTCGAACAACCCGCGTAAATGATTACATTAACACAAGTTGAGGTCAAGTGAGTGCGGCAGGAAGACGTGACCAAATGTCCGTTTTCGTCGCGTTTCCAGGATGTTCCGATTGTACACCCCGATTGTACACCGGCTCCAACTCCCTGAACACCGTTTTCCGGGAAGGGTTTCGAAAAATGCCGCTCATTTTGGAGGAATGAGCCAAATCCCGGCCGATTTCGCCGTGTTGTTTCCCGGGTTCGAAGGCGAAACAGGCGGCGCAAGTACCGGTCCCGGCATTGGTGTCCGTATACCCGGTGTTGCAATCGGTTGCGCCGGCTGGATTGGTTGTGCCGGCGGTATCGGTTGCGAGGGTTGCGAAAAGACGCGAGGCCGAGCCGGGGACGACGATTCAGGCGGCGCGGAACCCTCGGGAGCAACAGCGGTTGCCCCGTCCGATTCTTCTTCCCGACTTGCCGTTTTGTCCTCGCTCGACTCAAAATAAAGGGGAAACGACGCGGGATCGACATCGGAATTGCGCTGCCAGTATCGCGAAAAATAGAATTTATCCCCGGCAAAATGGGCTTCCGGATAAAGCGTTCCCTTGTTGATCGGACCCGCTCCGAACACCCACCAGGCTTTGGCGCGACTTTCGGCCATCTGGTTGCCCGAGGCCCAAAGCGGATGCCCGGACTCGCGGTCGTAAGCAAAAACGGCGATCTTGACGACGGCTCTCTGGTCGGTTTTTTTGATGAGCGGAATCTCCGGAACCTGCGCCGTTGAAAACACTTCCCCGCTGACGTAGGGAACCTGCATCGACGGGATGCCGACCAGGACATCGTTTCGATCCGTTCCGACGGCGCCGCTGCGCACCTCCAAAATGTACTCGCAATCCTCCGGTTTGTCCCGAAGCAACGCCCCGCTGGCGGCGACGTGCTGGCGAATGGTCGTCCGCAAGTATTGAAAATCGACCGCCTCGCAGATCGCTTCGGTATTCAGGAAAACGCTTTTCCCGCGGAGGATTCCAAAATCGATCTTTTCAATGGCCCGATCGATTGCCTGACTGATCAGGAGTTGTTCCGTGCCGGTTCGTGCCGTGTCGCTCCATTTTGTCGTCCCGCATCCCGGAACGGCGACCGACAGCACCGCCGCGCCGAGCAGGAGGACATGTTGGAAGTGACGAAATTGCATGGACATGGGAAACGACGCCGCGGAAAACCCGGTGCAAACCGTCTGCTCGAACGACAAACAGCCGGTTTCGGTACAAAACGACCGGAAGGATAGCAAACGCGTCGTTTCCTGTAAAGACTAAAAAAGAAGGGATGTGATACTGTAAACGGCCTGAAAC
>DOMV01000447.1:0-1398 GCA_003509805.1 Planctomycetaceae bacterium | reverse complement strand
CATTATACAAACAGAAGTTATGGGCGAGTGAGTGCGGCAGGCGGAATTGACCCAATGTTCGTTTTCACTGCGTTTCCAGTACATATCGAAAACCGGGCCTTTTCGGTTCGTTGGCGGCACACGCCTACGGAACCTCCTGCGTCGCCTCGTCGCTGTTGTCCGTCTCATCCGGAGCCGTGTCGGTCAGTCGAACGAGCGTCCGCTCTTCCGTCTTGTCCTTGTCGACATGAACGAGCATTTTCAGGGTGTCCTCGGTCAGGTTGGCCAACCCGCATTCGGCGACGATCTTTTCATGGTCAACCACGTGAAAAGCCACACGCTGGGTTTTCAAGTCGACGGCTCCGGAAAGGGCGGTCGTCTTATCCGTCTTGACGTTGACGAGATTGCCGGCTACCTTGCCTTTCTTGTCGGCGGCCAATTGCATTACCAGGTCGCAGTTCTTCTCCTCCGGATCTTTCAGGACCGCGAACGTCCCGAAAGGCATCCATTCCTCTCCCGCGTCGCCCTCCGTCGTGTCCGCATCGGCCTGTTGGGAATCCGAACTGTCGGACGCGGGATCAAGCGTTTCCCCGGAAGCGATATCGCGGGCCTGGTCGTAATACTCTTCGGCGGTGACATACGGAGCACCGTTCGCGTAAACCATGCCGTCGGAATAGTAGACGGTCGTTCCGTAATTGTACCATATCGGTTCGGCAACCCTGTCGATGATCACGCCGGTGAGCACTCCCGCGGTGAACCAGCCCCAGCAATTTCGCCAGGGCGGTCCCGGCCTCCACCAGTAGTGAGGCGGAATCGGGTGGTGGGGATGCCAACCGCCCGGATGGTGACGGTACCAATCGTTCGTCCAATACTTCGACCGGTTCGGGTGGTTGTCGACAAAGGTCTTGTTCACGTTGACGAATGTGTTGCGACCGATGTCGCCATGATGGATATCGATCCGGTTTTTAAGGGAGTCGTGGAGTTTCGACCGATCGAGCGTGTCGGGGTTGAAGCCCTTATCGGAAAGCGCCTTTTTGAGCGTGTCGCGATTTCCCTCCCGATGGTCGCCGAGCGCTTTTTTGACCGAAGCCGGATTATCAAGTCCCCGGGCATCCAAGGCGCGCCGCAATTCCGAGACATTGTTGAAACCCCGGTCACGCAGCAGTTTTTGAGCTTCATCGGCATTGAAACGAGGAGGGTTCGGTCGCGTGCCCTGCCCCCCTTGGCCGAACGTCTTGTCGGGACGATTAACCTGTCCCCGATTGAACTGTCCCCGATCGGAGCCGGGACGGTTCCCCGGTACCGGTCGCGATTCGGGACGATTGGACGAACCGGGGGCGACATTCGGTCGACCTGCCATCCCGGGTCTTTCATGATGAACCACGTTCCCCGCTCCCCAATGAGCCGCGCCGCCTGCCG
>DOMV01000440.1 GCA_003509805.1 Planctomycetaceae bacterium | reverse complement strand
TTTTATGCGGAGCACAGTAGTCTATACTTCCTCCGGTTTCGGCACGACAAATCCTTTTCGATACGCGCGCGATGCAAGTTTTTCCGCTTCGGGATGTGCGAAGACGAGTTTTTCGGGATCGAAATCCAACTTTTGACCGAGGGAGAGAGGATATTTCTCCAAGTCGACCTTGTTGGTTTCCAAGTGTTCGACTGTCCGTGCAAGTGTCACGCCGTCATCGTCAAGGCTCGTGATCGCTTTGAGCGCCATTTCTATTTCCGCCGGAGAAACGCGATTGTCTTCGCCGAGGTAATAGGAGATGTTCCCCATGTGGCTGACGGCGGCCGACAGGGCTCCGACGCGCGCGGGGGCGTTGGCTTGAGAAGGATCGTTTGCAACAACGGCGTCAACGAAATTCGCATAGTGATTTCCTCCTCCCGTGAACTCTCCGAGAAGATTTCCTTCCAAATCGAATGCCGCACAGTATGTGTACGTCGACTGCACCATGTAACCTTTGGTGCCATAAGCAATGACACCGACTTTCGCACCGTCCTTTTTGGGGTCGTTGCCGTTCGGACGGAGCAAGGCGGGCGTGTCCAGGCCGCGAGTTTCAAACACCATGCACTTGCCGCCGTAATCATAAAGCGACACTTCGGTATTGGCCGTATCGCCCGCATCAATATAGTGCTCGTCGTTCTTTTCCGCCTGGTAACCCAATCGCCCCCCGTAGGACAAAACCGTCTTCGGATATCGGTCAACATCGAGAAACCACCGGGCAATATCCGTTTGATGCGGACCTTGGTTGCCGAGATCGCCGTTGCCGTATTCCCGCTGCCAATGCCAATCGTAATGAAAACCGGGGCGGGTCAGCGGCAAAAGCGGCGCAGGCCCGCTCCAAAGATCGTAATCGATTCCTTCGGGAATCGCATACTCGCCCTTGGGGCCGACGGCCTTGCGGCGTTTATAGCACAGGCCGCGGGCAAAATTCACCTCGCCGATTCCGCCGTTGCGAACAAAGTCGACGGCTTCGACGATCGCCTTGCTGGATCGGCACTGCGTCCCGGTTTGCACGACTTTTCCGTACTTTTTTGCCGCCGCCTCGATGACGAAGCCTTCGTGCATGTTGTGGCTGATCGGTTTTTCGAGGTAACAATGCTTTCCCGCCTGGAGCGCCCAAAGACCACAGAGCGTATGCCAGTGATTCGTCGACGCACAACTGACGATATCGACGGCGTTGTCGTCAAAGGCATCGCGCATGTCGCTGATGAATTTCGGCCGCACACCGTTTTGCGATTCGGCGATTTTATCGAGTTGCGATTCGCTCCAACGTTTCGTATCCGGTTCGCAGAGATAGAGAATGTCCGTTCGGGAGTCGCTTGAAAACGCAGCGATATGGTTGCCGCCGCGGCTGCCTATGCCGACAATGGCGACACCCATCCGTTCATTGGCGGGAGGTGGTTGCGTCTCTTGCGCCAAAAGGGAGCTTGCCCGTCCCATTCCGCAAGCGAGTGCGGCGCCGGACGCGGCAACAAAAAGGGTGTCTTCAAGAAAACGACGTCGATTCATTTTTGTCATGGGATGGAATCAGGGTTGGAATGGTTGGAAGTGTAGCCGATTCAGGGGCGACCGCCGTGTACTCACGGCCGGGAGCCAACCGGCAGTCCGCCACGGATGTTTATTCGATGGACACCGGTCCCGTCAACCCGGCGGGGAGGATGGGCCACGTCGAAGCATCGAATTTTTGGTAATGGACGTCGACGATATTGATGTCCTTGAAAATTTTCCAGGAAATGCCCGCCTTGTCCATGTAACGAATCCGGTTCGCGGCACGATTCGTGACCTCGATTTCCAGTAAATTATCCTTCATTTCAAGCAACGCCCTTGGAAAATCCATTACCATGGGCGCACAAAAGACGCCGCCCAGGTCGTGGCCGTTCAATTTGATCGTCGCACTGTCGCAAACAGGTCCGAGATTGAGTCGGCAAAGCGGCTTGCCCCGGTCTTCCGAATCATAGTCGAAGGTCAAACTGTATTTTGCGGTCCCGGAGAAATTTTCATAGTCCCCCCCTTTGTCGGTCCAAGACCGAAGCGAATCCGTCTCAAACGATTCGGGGAGCGTGGGGCCGCCCGACAAAAAATCGACCTTCCACCGGCCCTTGAGAACACGAGGCTCTTTCCCGACCATGTCACAATACACCCACTTTTCAAGATCGACTTCCGGCTTTTTGTCGAATAATCGCAGGATGAGGGATTGGTTGGGGCGCAGTTGGAGCCGAACTTCCGGTTCCCCGTTTTGCAGGCTTTGTCTCCAATCGGCCTTGCCCGTCTTTCCCGTCATAGGATCGAGGATAACGACTTCGTTTGCCGGAAAAGGGAGCCGATACCATGTGTCGATACCATCCTGAACATTTTTCTCGCTCATCTCGAAACCGGAATCGATGTTGGCCGTGAAAATGTAGCGTCCGTCGGCCACGCGGCGGGAAATCGTCTTGAGGTCGGTTCTTCCAAGGCAAGGCGGCGATTCGTCTACCGAAAAGCCCAAATGTTTTTCGAGCGACTCAATCAGCCGGGTTTCAATCGGTTTCGGGGCCCGCCTTTTCAGCGCATTCAGTTCATTTCGCCGCTTTTCCAAGTGAGCAAAACCCGGGACGTCTTTCGGCCAGGAACCGTCAAACCAAAGCTCGGCGCCTCGATCTTTCAGCTCAAGCAGGCAGGCAAAAACCTCAGGCGTCATGTACGGCAGCTCCGGGACAAGAAGAATTTTGTACTCGCCGTGCCCCGCCAGAATTTTTCCATCCCTGACGTGCAACTCTTTCAACCGGCGCGGCGAGACATAGTCGAATGTCAAACCGGCCTTCCAGAGTTTTTCCGCCAGATCGCCCGACGTGGTCCGGAACATTCCGTCGGTCGCATTATGAATGGAAAAATTGACGACCGTGCGATCAAGTCGATGCCACGGCTCGTCAAGGGTCCAAAGCAAGAGGATGTCGTTGTCCGGTTTGCCCGCCTGCAAAACGGATTGAACCCGGGCGATATATTCGTTCAGGTATTTGGCGTCCTTCCAGATCGTGTTGCGCGGGTTCATTTCCGTGGAGGCGTAAAACGCCCAGCCGGGCCAGGGAGCGACAACGGGACTGTAGATCATTCCATGATAGAACAGGTGGTTGACACCGGAAAGAAAAAACCCGTCGAATAAAACCTTGAGCGCGCCGAGCCGTTCGTTGTAGTGTTCGTCCGCCCAGGTTCCCGATTCGCTCGAAACCAACGTGCGTCCGCCGACATGCGCCGCAGACGAGGCAAATTTGGCGACCACGGGGTTTTTGTCATTTCTAAAAAACTCGGTTTCCGGAATATCCGCAAGGGCGTAGATGTCAAGCCAGTCGGCGGGGCTGCCGTGCGCTTCATTCCGGCTTGACAACCCGCGTGCTTTCGTCCAGTCGGTCCAATGTTTGGTGAACGCGAAATGCATGTCCGCCAAGGTCCGTCGATAATCGGCCTTGACGCGACGCACCCGGTCCGCTTCGGGAGCATCCTCTTCGCCCTTGAAAACGAACACGTCGAGATGATCTTGCAGCCGGTAACCGTGAAGGGCCTCGAAGGCGGCATAAAGCCCGTCCGACCAGTCGGCCCGGTATTCATAGGAATCATGGTAGAAGGCTCGCGGCATGAGGCCCGTGTAGGTGGCGAATCTTTCCTCGAATCCGTCCGTATAACGTTTAATACCGCGCAGCGAAAACGGGTCGAGCATCGGTCCCTCGCCGCCCGGAGCGGCCCGTTTGACCATGACGGCTTTTCGTCGCGGCGCAACGGAAACACGGCCTGCGTCGTCCCGTTTGAAGGACGCAAGGGTCGCACTATCTTCGTCGGCCACCCCGGGACCGCCGAAACACCAGCCCGTGCCAAGGGTCATATCGATGTTGACACCCAGTTTTGCGCCCTCACGGACGGCGCAATCCAGCATTTCAAGCCATTTTGGCGACAAAAAGGAAATCTCGTTCGCTTCGTTTCCCTGGACGCCGTAAATGGGGATGATATGAAGCGTCCCTATACCGTTTTGGGCTGCCTGCTCCAGATTCCAACGAATGCCGTCCTTATCGACGGCGCTCCCCATCCACCACCAATACGCGCCCGGTTTCGCCTCCGTCGACACGACAGGCCAGAGCTTCGCGTCGACTTCGCTGCCGGAATCCGCCTCGGCCTGTCCATAACGACAGGCCAGGAGCCCGAAAAAAAGAAGGGTTACGCACAAGGAGTTGCCGAATGGTTGTCTTAATCGCATCATGATTGAAAAAAAAAGTATTCATGCGCCGGCGGCTGCGCCGCTCGGCTAAACGGACAACCACTTTCATTCCGCGAAATGGTATCCGGTGTGCGGCGGTTGGTTGTACACGACATTTTGCACGGCGACCTTCATGCGATAAACATGGTCGTGCATGAGCGTCACCCGTTTGTGTTCGGTGGGAATGGTGGTCGTGAAAATCATGAGCCGACTCGGGTCCTCTTTGCTGAAATACACGATTTCCTCCCGCCAGTCACCGAAAATATCGGCACTCAACACCGGAGTGGCTTTGCCGCCGTTGCCTGAAGTCGCCCCGTAATCGGCGAAATCGACCAGGCGGTCGACGCCGTTGCCGTTCCATTTATCAAGCCGGACGCCGTTCAGTAGTTCGTCCAGCAAATCGCCGTCCCAAAAAACGCGGAAATTGGCCGACGGCTTTTTGGTTGAAATCACTTCGCCTTTGATGTTGTAGACATTACCGTTCAATGCACTCCAAAATTCGTAACCGCGATGATTCGGATCGATATTGGCGGCCAGGCCGCGTCCCACATCCATGTTGGAGGGCAGGCCGAAAAGCAATTCCCCCGTTCCGGCGTCGCGTAATTCCATTCCCGCCGGACAGGATTTGGATTCATGGACGCAAAAAAATTCCAGGCCCGGCCGGTCGGGATCCATATCGCCCAGGTGGGCGGCGTCTCCATGCCCCAAACCGGTCGAATAAAGGAGCTTGCCATCGTGGTCGATGCAGGCCCCGCCGTATACGATTTCGTCAAAACCATCCCCGTCGACGTCACCGACATCGATGCTGTGATTGCCTTGCCCATAAGCCGTCGCTTTACCGTCCCGGCTCGTGCCCGTGTCGTAAATCCAGCGTTCTTTCAGCTTTCCGTCGGCAAAATCGTAGGCCGCCAACACGGCTCGCGTATAATAGCCGCGGCACATCACGACGCTGGGGTGCTGTCCGTCAAAATAGCCGACGCAGGCCAAAAAACGATCCACGCGGTTGCCGTAATCGTCGCCCCAATCACGCACGTTGCCGCGCGGCGGATAATACGGAATGGTTTGGACTTGCGCGCCTGTTTCCCCGTCAAAAACGGTCAAATACTCCGGTCCCTCAAGCACATAACCGTTTTCGGACCGATAATCCGCGTCTGCGTCGTCGTCGCCCAAAAGCACCGGTTCGCCTTTTCCGTCCAGCGTGCCGGGAGCGGTCTTGCACACGAGCTCCGCCTTGCCGTCGCCGTCCAAATCGTACACGATCATTTGTGTGTAATGCTGGCCCGCACGAATGTTCTTGCCCAAACCGATTCGCCACAAATGAGTGCCGTCCAACTTGTATCCGTCCAGGAAAACGGGGTCCGTCCTACCACGGTGAGCATTATCGCGCGCCCGGGCGTCCCACTTGACCACGAGTTCATACTCGCCGTCGCCGTCCAAGTCGGCCACGCCGGCTTCATTGGGAAAATACTCCAGTCGCTTCACGTCCGGTTCTGAAGCGTCGTCCGCCTTGGGTGGGCGTTTCATTTGCAGTGTCAAAAACGGCTTTTCCCAAGGTTTGACGGTCTTGGAGATTTCCGTTTCCCGGCCGTTTTCCATTTTTTTGACCGTGTACTCATCCTTCAGTTGACCGGCGGCGTCCGTAAAATTGGTTGCGTGGGCAATCGGTTTTCCGTTGAGCAACGTGCCGTTTTTGTACACATTGAACGTCGTGGCAGGATTTTCCGTCCCCGACAATCGCCAGGACAGGAAAACACCGCCGGGGTTTTTCACGGCGACAAGCCCCCGGTCGAGCGATTCCACATGTTTTTGGGCGTGAAGCGGCTGCCAGACGAATGAAAAAACACCGGTGATGAAACAAAGGACAAACGGTTTGGTGAGGACGGGTTTCATGGTGATTGATTTTGTGAGATTCTGTCCGAACAACACGGTCACGTCCGTTTCCGATCCGCTCAATCGCCCTCCGGTCGGGCAATTTCAAACGACGGAGTTTGCGGATAAGCAAAAGTTTCAGGAGCCTCGGGCTGGGCGGGATTAAACTCTTTGTATTGCGGGATAATATGTTTTTCCAATGCCGATGCGATATCAGGGATTGTTAGGGCTTGCGCGTAAATAACA
>DOMV01000102.1:6427-7211 GCA_003509805.1 Planctomycetaceae bacterium | reverse complement strand
TTTCATCGCGTTTCCGGTATAAGGCGGGCAAGACAAACGGGTCAACCCGGTTGTGATTCGCACGCCACAAGCAGGTCGCGCATCCGTGTCTTACGGTCCTCGGCCCCGAAAAAAGCCGTTCCGGCGACAAAGGTGTTTGCCCCGGCGGCGGCGCATGATCGAATCGTATCGACGTTGATGCCGCCGTCGACCGAAATCAGCGTCCCGGGGGACACCGTTTCGGCGATGGCCCGGATTTTCTCCGGCGCGGCTGTGTCGAATTGCTGTCCGCCGAAACCGGGCATGACGCTCATCGTAAGCACGATGCCACATTCCTTTACGAACGGCAGGAGCGTTTCCACCGGCGTCGGCGGGGTGAGCGTCAGTCCGGGAACGGCGCCGAGGCGACGGATCCGGTCGAGCAACGGCCGGGGATCGGGAAGCACCTCGATATGGACCGTGAGCAGGTCGGCCCCGGCTTTACGAAACGGCTCGACGTAGCGTTCCGGTTCGTCGAGCATCAGGTGGACGTCGAGCGGCAGCGGCGTCGAACGGCGGATCGCTTCGACGATCGGAATCCCGATGCTCAGGTTCGGGACGAAATGACCGTCCATGATATCGAGATGGAGAATATGCGCTCCGGCTTCTTCCGCCGAGCGGATTTCCCGGGCCAGGTGCGCGAAATCGCAGGCCAGCAGCGACGGATTGATCAGAGGGGCTTTCGCGAAAAGGCGCGTGAGATTCATCGGCATCGGGAATTTGCGGGCGGTTACAGGGCAATGATACCGAAACCGGTTGAGTTTTC
>DOMV01000102.1:5482-6420 GCA_003509805.1 Planctomycetaceae bacterium | reverse complement strand
CTCCCGAATCGTCGGCTTCGGGAGATTTCAATGGCTTCCAGCATACAGAGGAATTACAAGGCAATATCGACGGCAATTCGGGTCACTTGTTGTTCTGGTAGATCGCCTGGATCAGTTCGGCGGAATCCTTGAACTTCTTTTTGGTCGCGATCACGGAATCGATCAGGCGCCGCGCATCGGCTTCGTTGTGGCCGAGCGTCAGCAGGGCCTCGAAGGTTTCGAGGACCAGGTCGGTTTGCGATTCCGCATCGGGCAAATCCCGGGCGACCATGAGGGCGAATTTCGGGACTTTGCGGCGCAGTTTGGCGACGACCCGTTCCCCCATGGCTTGTCCGATGCCGGGAAGCGAGGCGAGAAATTTGACATCCTGTTCCTCGATGGCGGCGGCGACTTCACGAACGGGCCGGAGCATGGCGCGGAGGGCCTTCCGGGTTCCGATGCCGTCGACCGAGCAAAACAGGTCGAAAAATTCCCGTTCGACCTCGGTGAGAAAGCCGATCAACCGTGGGACCTGTTTTCCCATCTGCGGGTTGCCGTCCATGTAATGGATCGTGTGCAACGACACGGGTTTCCCGATTTCCTGTTGCAACTGGCGCCGCGTGAATTCGGGAATCAGCACTTCGTATTCGAACGGGGGCGATTCGATGACGGCGGCGTCGAGGTGGAGCCGAACCAGTTTTCCGGAAATCTTGGTGATCATCGTTTTTTCCAGAGCCGTTTTGCCAGGGTTGTTTTTTCAGGGCTTTGCCGATTTGACGGATCGCCTGCCGGATGCGTTCTTCTTTTTCGACGAGGGCCAGACGCATATAACCTTCGCCCGCATCACCGAAGGCGCTGCCGGGACTGACGACGACATCGGCTTCCCGGAGCAGTTTCATCGCGAAATCGAAGGAACTCATTTTGCCGAACCACGGATCGGGCAGCCGTTGCCAGACGAA
>DOMV01000102.1:0-5432 GCA_003509805.1 Planctomycetaceae bacterium | reverse complement strand
TTCGACCGCCTTGTCGAGGTGCCGGATCGCGACGACGGCGGCGATCTGGAGCGGCGAGAAATTGCCGTAATCGTAATAGGTTTTGATGGTCCCGAGTGCTCGGACGATTTCGGGATTGCCGCAGCAGAACCCGATGCGCCAACCGGCCATGTTGTAGCCTTTGCTCATCGTCGTCGTTTCGACGCCGACATCGATCGCCCCCGGCGCCGCGAGGAAACTCGGGGCCTTATACCCGTCGAAACAGACGTCGGCGTAGGCCATGTCACTGACGACCATGAAGCCGTAGCGTTTCGCGAGCGTAACGACATCGCGGTAAAACTCCGGTTCGACGACGGTCGTGGTCGGGTTGTGCGGGTAATTGACGATGAGCACCTTCGGCCTCGGACAAATCGTTTCACAGGTCTGCGCGATATTCGAGAGCAGTTTTTCCGGCCTGGTCGCATCGAGCATCAGGGCGTTGGCCGAGGCGAGCATGACGGCATACAGGTGGGCCGGGAAATACGGGGAGGGAACGATCGCGGTGTCGCCCGCCCCGAGCAAGGCGAGGCAGAGATGGCTGAACCCCTCTTTGGAACCGATGGTCGTCAGTACGTTGGTTTCGGGATCGAGGCGGACACCGTAGTATTTAAGGTATCGGGAGCACACTTCACGGCGCAACTGCGGGATACCTTTCGAATGGCTGTAGGCGTGCAGGCGGGGATTGTGCAGGACCTCGGCGGCTTTTTCGAGTACCATTTGATGCGGCGGATCGGTCGGGCTTCCCATGCCAAGATCGATCACATCCGCGCCTTGGCGGCGTTTTTCGTATTTGAGCTTGTTGAGTTCGGCGAACAAATAGGGGGGCAAACGTTCGACCCGTTCGGAAACATTGACGCTGAACGGTCGGGAATTTTCCCCGGGCTGGTCGTCCGCCCCCTCGGAAGGCGGCACCTCTTGAATCGGTTGATTTTTCATGACGGCGTGTGAAGTACGGTATTGATGCGCCGACGGCTGTGCCGCGCGGCATGGAATGACGTTCTGGTTTTTGATACCGAAGCCGGTTGATTCGTGGGTAAACACAGCCCGCTTATACTGGAAACGCGATGAAAACGGACAGTCTGCCAAGTCTGCCTGTCGCACTCACTCGGCCCTAACTTCTGTTTGTGCAATGACATATACGGATTGTTCGAGCGGCAGGCGATTGTGCGCGGGAACCGTTTCAGGCCGTTTGCAGTATAACCGCCTGTTTACTCTCCGGGNNCAGGCTCCCGAATCGTCGGCTTCTGGAAATTTCAATGGTTTTCAGTATATCCCGAGTTTTTCGCATGAATCGCGGCGCGATAGGTTTCGGCGGTCAGGGCCACGGTTTTTTTCCAGGAAAACCGTTTCGTCCTTTCCGCCCCTGCCGCGATCAGGTGTTGCCGCAAATCGGGATCATCCAGGGTACGTACGACCGCCTCCCGCATCGATTCGGTGTTGTTCGGATCGAAATAGACGGCCGCCTCGGCGGCGACTTCCGGAAAAGAGCTCGTATTGCTCAGCACGGCGGGGCAACCGCATTCGAACGCTTCAAGGATAGGGAGGCCGAACCCTTCGTAAAGGGAAGGAAACGCGAACAGGGTCGCCTTGGAATACAGGTAGGCGAGCATGGCGTCGTCGGCCTCGTAATGCCTGACTTTCGAACGGATTCCGAGCATGTCGAAGCGGGCGATTTCTTTCAACCGGAACGGTTCGCCCGTACAAACCAGGTACAAATCGCGTTCTTCCCGCAGGCGGTCGGCGATTGCGTTGAGGAACGGCAGGAAGTTCTTGTATTTGGTTTTTCGCGATCCCGTGAAAAGAATATAACGCGACGGGAGGGATGTTTTTCGGGCAAACGCCGCGTTTTCGGAGGCGTCCGGTCGGCGAAGCGAACAACCGTGCGGGATGACGTCGATTTTTTCGGTCGGGAGGTCGAGGAGCCGGACCATATCCCGCTTCGTGTTCTCGGAAATCGCGATGATCCGGGCGGCCTTCACGGCAAGTTCCTTTTTCCATCGGGCCGTCAAATTGCGCTTTCGAAAGTCGTCGGGGAAAAGCTCGTGGATCATGTCGTGGACCGTGAGCACGAGCGGTTTGTCTCGAAGCGGTTCCAGGTAGTAGGTCGAATAATACGTCGGGTGGAAAAGGTCGAAATCCCCTTCGCGGACCATCGTTTCGGTATGGAGGCGATTCGTTCGCTTATGTGAATGCGTGTGGTATTTATTGCGGAGGTGGAGGAGAAACGATTTTCCCGGAAAGGAAAAACCGCCGCAAAACGACGGGGACGGAACGGCGATCTCCCGGATTTTTCCCTGCAACCGCCTGGAATTGAGCAGATAAAGATTGTCCGAACAACGCAGGGAAAGAGCGACCTCGAAGAGCTCCGGCGATCCGTCGAACAATTCGACGAAGTACCGGGAAATCCCCCCGAAGCGCTGCATATTGAAAATCTGGTTGTCGTACAATATCTTCATCACGAATCCTTCCGCCGCGCACAATCTCCCGGACGTGGCGGTCCGTGTGGGCATGTCGGGGGTGAACAGGTGTCGCGCATCGCATCGACGTGCCTGTCGGGACGTGTTTGTCGGAACAACGGCGCAACCGCAAAAACACCCTCCCCATGATACGTAATCGAACGATTGTTGACAAGACCGGTTTTATACGGAAGCCGGTTGCGTTGTCCGTTCAACCCGCCCGTTTTATACCGCAAACGGCCCGCAACGTGTTCCCGTGAACAATCGTTGCATAATCGCTTGTCGCTCGAATGAAACGTGCAACACGATATTTGCAAATATGTTGTGACGAGTGAGTGCGGCAGGCAGACTGCATCAAACAACCAATTTCATCGCGTTTTCGGTATACCCGGCATCGGGAAATTTCAACGGCATCCGATATGTTTTTGTCGCGCAACCCGTCATTCCCCCGCCTTGTCGACGGTCTCGATTTTCAAACGTGTGGACTGTTTCAGGGCTTCATCCCGGATTTCCTCAAGCCAAGCCGTCGCTTCCTCCTGCTGATTTGTTCCGAGAAGCATTTCGATAATGTCGCCGATCGCCAGATCGCGAATTGCCGGGTCGGTAATGCGTTCGATCGTATCCCAGGCTTCCTCAAGCGGGCCGCTCCAAGCCTGATTTTTCGCGATTCGTCGCATGGCCTTGTCGCGTCGCTCAAGAATGGCGGCCCACTCGTTATTCTTCCCGCTTTCGCCGTTCTCTTTCTTTTCTCCCTCCGCTTTTTCCCGGGTTTCTTCCATATTTCCTCCAGGCGGTTCTTCCCGACCGACGACCAGCTCCGTTTGCCGAAAATGCTCCTCAATCAGGGGGTCGAGCAGCGCCGCCGCCGTCAGGGCTTCCCGGGTGTTTTCGAAGAGAATGAACATTTCGAGAATCGTGAGGACGGCTTCCGCATTAAGAACGGGTACTTTGATTCGCCCGGCCGCTTTCAGGGCCTTTCGGGCAAGCAGGACACTTCGTTCGTTTTCCCCGATGAGGTGAAACATAAGGGCCGCCCGCTGTAAATAACGGAACCGGTTTTCGTCGGCCGGCTCGGAATCAAGCAGGGCGATCGCCGTTTCCAAATCGCGTTGTACCGACTCGAAACCGCCTTTTTTATTTGCCTGCCCGTGCTCCCCCGGCCGGTTGTTTGCCTGGAGGGATACAAGTGCGCGGCTGAGAAAATCGCCGGGGTCCGTTTGTGCTTTTTTCTCGGAAAGCAGCGTGTCCGTATGAAGCGGCTCCGTATGCGGTATCTCCGAATTTTCCGGAGACGCCCCGGTTTGTCCGGATGTTGTTGGTCCGGCGGTTTGGTCGTCGAAATCCGGACGCGCGGCACCCGACGCAAGTTTCTCTGACAAATGGGGTTCTGGTAAAACGGCTTCCGAACGGTCGGGAACGTGTTTCGGTAATTTTGCCAATGCTTCCCGCGTTTCCTGTTCAAGCAATTTGGCATAGGTTTTCGTGTGTTCCTCCAGCAAATCGGGAAGTGTCGATTCCGTCGCGACTTCCGGTTTTTTTTGACAACCCGGAACACCCGATAACAGGAGCATTGCCGACAGAAAGGCGGCGCATCTGAAGGACGATGCCATAAACGACATAGGAGCGTAGTGATGAGGCGGGCCGGGCCGGTTCATGACAAACTTCCTGTCGAAAATGCGAAAAACGGCGATTATGCGGATCACTTCAAAAACCCCAACTCATAAACCATCGGCTTTAATTGTTCCGACAATCCCGCGTATGCTTTTTCAAACGGACCGAAATCGCACGGCTTGCCGCTGTTTCCGTTGCGCAGTTTCAGTGCGTTGCGGATTTGATACCAACCGACATCCGAACGATTCAATTTCAATTTGTCACGAATACCGCGGTTGTTCTTTTCCTTGAAGTATTCCTGCCACAAAATCCTGCCCTCCGCCAGCACGGCCCGGGCCTCTTTTGAAAGCGTTTTGTCGGCCAGGTAATCAATCATGAAGTGCGATTCAAAACGTCTGTCCGCTCCGACCTCGGATTCCATGAATGGAATAAAATGATTGACAATGCTCCATTTTTTGCCGTTCCATTCCAAACCGTCCGCCGATGCCGAGAGGTTGCTGCCGTTAAAAAGCATCCAAATCAAACAATCATTTTTGAAACGCGAAGTCAGTTTTCCGGTGGGCTGTAAAAATTGATCCCGGTCGTTAAGCCATGTGTGCTTGTGTCGGAAAATTACCGGAAAGGGGGCAACCGGCTTCGGTCTACGTGAACCTATTCGGCGCGTGTCGCAATGCAATAAACCGTTTTGGGACCCCGGAAGAACAGTTTGCCGTCCGCAACCGCGGGCGAACTGACGATCGGTTCCGGAAGCGGATTTGTCGCGACGATCATTTCCTTTGCCGCCTCGGGCTCGATTTGGCCCGTGGCGACGGCCCCGTCCGGTCCTTTCGGAACCTTGGCCGGATCGATCACGTAGGCCGTCGGTGCGTCTTCGCTTTTGTCGAAACAGTAAATTTTCCCGCCGAAAAAAGCGGGCGAAGAATAGAAATTGGCCATTCCCTCGCCGAGTTCCAATTCCCAGTAAACCGCGCGATTGTTCCGGATGTTCGAGGGATCGTAACAGACCAGGTAGCCGGTGGTTGCAAGCGTGTAAACATCCCAGCGGTCTCCGGTTCGCACGGCAAGGGGACTGGTCGTATCGGGCAGTGCACCATTGCCGGACCATGCGATATTCGTCGTGGAAACGTCGCCGGACCCGGAGGCGTCGATACAGGTGGAACGAGGCGATTGATTGGCGGCAAAGACGTATTTGTCGAACGCGATCGGCGAAGGACCGACATCCGCGCTCAGGCATTTGCAGCGCCAAAGTTCCTTGCCGTCGTTCGGATCGTAGGCGATGACGAACGGGTCGCCGCAGGTGAGCAGTTGGGGGCGGCCGGCGACCTCGGCGACGACCGGGGACGACCA
>DOMV01000093.1:12065-12215 GCA_003509805.1 Planctomycetaceae bacterium | reverse complement strand
ACACTTCTCGGCATCGACGCGGCAGCCGTGGATGTCGAAGTCGACGTTTCCTTTGTCGGATTGCCGCAAACGATCATCGTCGGCCTGCCGGAAACGGTCGTGCGCGAGAGCCAGCATCGTGTCGCCCGGGCCATCGACAATTCCGGCTTC
>DOMV01000093.1:0-12049 GCA_003509805.1 Planctomycetaceae bacterium | reverse complement strand
TCGTTCGATTTGCCGATTTCGCTGGGAATCCTGTTCAGCAGCGGGCAAATCCAGACCGAGATGCTTCATGAATACGCCATGGTCGGCGAATTGGCGCTCGACGGAACGATGCGGTCCGGCAAGGGAATCCTCTCGGTCGCGCTCGAAGCCCGACGCCTCGGACTCAAAGGGCTGCTGGTTCCGGCCGGGAATGCCGCCGAAGCGGCCGTCGTCGAAGGTCTCGACGTCATCCCCATCTCCGCCTTGAGTGAAGCCATCGGTTTTTTGACCGGTGCGCTGGAGATCGAAGCGGTTCCGTCGATTTCGGAAGACCAGTTCGACCGGCTCAGCAACTGCAAGNNCCAGTTCGACCGGCTCGCGGAATACGAGCTCGATTTCGCCGATGTCGCGGGCCAGGAATCGTCGAAACGGGCAATTACCGTGGCGGCCGCCGGGGGACATAATCTCCTGATGATCGGGCCGCCGGGAACCGGAAAAACGATGCTTGCCAAACGGTTTTCCACGGTTCTGCCGAAAATGACGCTGGAGGAATCGCTGGAAACGACCCGGGTATTCAGCGTTCTGGGATACATGACCGGCAAATCTCCGCTGTTGGCGGTCCGTTCGTTTCGGGAACCGCACCATACGATCAGCGAGGCGGGCCTGGTCGGCGGCGGTTCGCCCCCTTCGCCCGGTGAAATCAGCCTGGCCCACAACGGCGTTCTCTTTCTCGACGAATTGCCGGAATTCAATCGTCGCACGCTCGAAGTTCTCCGCCAACCGCTCGAAGACGGTTGCGTGACCATCGCCAGGGCTTCTCAGACGAGCACGTTTCCGGCCGATTTCATCCTGATCGGTGCGCTCAATCCCTGCCCGTGCGGTTACCGAAACGATCCGCGGCGGCAGTGCCGTTGTTCCCCGCAGCAGGTCGATCGATACATGAGCAAAATGTCCGGTCCGCTGCTCGACCGGATNNGGGCCGTTGCTCGACCGGATCGACATCCATATCGAGGTTCCACCGGTCGATTATCACGAACTTTCCGTGGTCGCGAAAGGAACTTCCAGCGCCGATATTCGCAAACGGGTTCTTGACGCCCGTAAGATTCAGGCGGAACGCTTTCGAAAAACGGCCAATCGGCTCAATGCCGGAATGTCGCACCGCCAGATTCTCACTTTTTGCAGAATCGACGATCAGGGTCATGCCGTACTGCGGATGGCCATGGAGGAATTCGGCCTTTCCGCCCGGGCGCACGATAAAATCCTGCGAATCGCGCGCACGATCGCCGATCTCGACGGGCTGGAGCGGATTACCCCTCAACACCTGTTCGAGGCGATCACGTACAGGACGCTCGACCGGAAATTATGGACGATGTGATTGATGACGCATCCGATTGAAGCCCGCGTGAAATCCGCGGCACGTTTTCGCATTGGGGGCATTCACAATTCTTTCAAGAATATCGGGAAATTCACCTCTGTTCGTCGATTCAATCCATTTCGCCCGCTTTCTCGAAACAACGCAGTTTAGCAAAAGTGCTTTTAGGAGAAAGCCGATACTCTATTTGTGCCAAAGACGCCTCTTTGTCTTGTTTTCCTTCTTTGGCATCGCGTCGGCAATCCAAAGGATTTGCAAACGACAGTCCGTCCGTACACCGCCTTTTCCAATGGAAGCGGATACGAAAATTCCCATTACATCATCATTCCACCTGTCATAATATGGTAACGAAAAATATTTCCTCCGTCGGAACCTATGAAGAATTGAAAACGTTGATTTACCAGACATTATGCCGTGACCATGAACTTTTGATGAACGCCTTCCCGACCAGCGAAACACGATTATTGCGGGGAAACGGCGACTCCTGCGGTTTGATGTTTTGTCTGCATGGTCCTCGTGCGGTCAAGTTCACGGCAATCTGGGAAAAGGATCGCAACCGGATATTGTTTTATGGTCCCAACGGAAAGCGGTATTCCCAGGTCGTACTCGGGGGGGATCCGGAGAGCCGCCTTCAGTTGGAAATATCCGAAAACATGAACTAATTTTGAAAAAAACGGGAACTTTTGTCGTGCCAACTGCGTAGAATTGTTACGGAGACGTTGAATGCGACAAAAACGGTCCCGTCGACCGGACTCGCGTGGGGAACGGTCACCCGCCATCATACAACGCCGTATACAACGCGGTACACAACGCCGCCCATACAGATTCCGCAACATTTGAAGTAGAGAGACACGGAGGGATTCCATGTTGGTTTTATCACGTCGGGAAGGTGAAAAAATTCGAATCGGTGATTCGATCGTCGTTACGGTCGTTCGCACCGCGGGAGATAAGGTTCGTATCGGTATCGAAGCGCCGAGTGACGTCCTCGTGCTGAGGGATGAACTGGAACCGCATGGAGCAGGACCGAAAGCAGGCAAAAAACGGGAGCACGGAATGATTGCCGGCGCCGCGTTGACGGTACCGATCGCGGCCCAGCTTTCTTCCAGCATGATCCCCGTTCTCGGATAGGTATACCGTAAACGGCATGGTAATCCTCCCGCGAACGACCGCTTGCCGCTCGAACGATCCGCGTAAATAATTATATTGGAACAATTTAATGGCGAGCGAGTGCGGCAGGCGGACTGGACCACAATGTCCGTTTTCATCGCGTTCCCAGTATGACATGAACATTTTGCGTAATTGATAATCACGGCCGTGGAAAACCGCGAAATCGGTTGGGGGAACGGAGAACTCCGGGCACTCCATTATTACAGTTGGCTGCTTACCGACGAGAAACGCTCCAGTACCGTTCTCATCGTGACGATGCTTTTGGTTTGCGTGATCGTTTTGCGGACCACGGAAAGCGTTCCCCTTACCTTGGCAGCCTTTACGCTGCTGCTCATCCCCGTCTGGCGCGTGCTGGTGCCGATCCATTTTGAAATCACTTCCGACGGGATCGCCCGTTGGAACTTCGGTCGTCGACGGTTGATCTCCTGGGAAGAAATCAAATCGTATGAACTGCTTGACAACGGGGTTCTCCTTCTTCCCAACGCCGCGCATTACCCGCTGGAACCGTTTCACGGCCTCTTCATTCCCGTGCCCGCTTCGCTCCGTACCGAGTTGAAATACCGGCTGCGGTTTTTTATCGATAAAACCATTCCGGATAATTGACGCCGGAAAACTTTTACATTTCTTTACGCGACAAGTATTTATGTCATTCCAGAATCGCACTCCCTACCAGGAAAAGATCATTAAAAGGTATTACGAAAATCGGGAAGTCCTTTCCATGCAACGCCTTGGAGAATTGGCGACCGATTTGTACCTGGCCGAAGGAAAGAAACGCCAAACGTTATGGAAACGGGCCGCAACGGCAATGAAAAATCTTGGCGTCCCCCAGGAACGGATCGATCATATTCTTGCCTCGGACGACCCGACATTGCTGGCAACCCTGAATCAAGAGTTGAAATAATCTTTTTTTAGGGTACTTGATGCAATCGGGTTGTTGCAATCGGGGAAGATTATTGTATACTTTACGTTCATCGACAAGGGAAAAATGCGAGTTCGATCGAACGATCGATAGGGTGGCACGCCGGGCGGATCAAACGGAAAACGCCCCCGGCTTCGGTATCAATGCAAACAAAGTCCACATTTACCACAAACCAATAACATGAAGGCGTCCGTTTTGCCCAGGCAGCAAACGGGCGGTGATCGAACCAATGGTTCGACAACGAGTACGAATCCGTTTTAGTAAATCGGGAAGACTTCGATACATAGGGCACCAGGATCTCTTGAGAACGCTGGAGCGTCTGTTTCGGCGTGTCTGTTTGCCGTTGGCCATGAGTCAAGGGTTTCACCCCAAGCCGAAAATCAGTTCTCCTTCGGCACTTGCGCTCGGCATCGACGGTGAGGACGAGGTTCTCGACCTTGAAATGCTCGAAACGGCGGATCCCGTCGATACGGTGTCGTTGTTGGAGCGACTTAATCGTTCTTCCCTCGCGGGATTGGTGTTTCATCGCGCCGAACTGCTTGTACCCGGCCGGCTGAAAGCCAGAATGCGTTCCGCTCGATACGAGATGATCGTGCCGGAAGGCGACCGCGACGGGCTGAAGGCAAGAATCGACGATCTGCTCATCGGTGCAAGTTTTATCGTCAGCAAGCATAACGGCAAAACGGTCGATGTTCGTCCGGCGGTCGTGTTGCTTGAATTCGACGAAAAAACCGGTCGGCTGGTGACCGAGATTTTGGCAAACAAACAAGCCCACAACGGACCCGAGGTCGGTATTCGGGAACTCCTGACGGCAATCGGACTTGAAGAAAGACTTTTCAAATCGGTCTTTCCGGTTCGCACCCGGGTGTTTCTTCTCGAAGACTGACTTTTTACTTTTCGTCGAAACGCCCCCGGTATTTTGGGGAATTCGATCACTTTTGTCTGGCGCGATTCCTTTTTACCGTTCGGCACGATCAGGGGTATGTCCAAGTGTTGCCGGTGGTAAGGATCCGTTGTCGTCTCTGGCGAGACAGTAAAACCTTCCGTCGCCTGGGAAAGGGATGACCGATGAAGCAGGAAATGCTCATCAATGTCCGACAGCCGGAGGAATGCCGTATTGCTGTCGTTGAAAACGATGTCCTGGAAGAACTTTACGTTGAACGTGCCAACCAGGATAATTATGTCGGCAATATCTACAAGGGCGTGATCGTCAATCTGGAACCGAGTATTCAGGCGGCGTTCGTCGATTTCGGGGTCGGCCGCAACGGTTTTCTGCATATCAGCGATGTCGAGCCCTCTTATTTCAAGCAGGCTGCGGGTTGGATCGACAAGCCTGAACGGGAAGAACGGGGAAACCGAGGTGAACACACTATTCGGACGAGCAGTGCCCGGACGAACAGTGTCCGGACGGGTGGTGGACGGACAAATCGATCTTCCGTTCCCGACGATGGTTACATCAACAGTCGTCCCCGGAATAAGCCGCCGATTCAAGATGTTTTTCATCGTGGGGATGAGGTTATCGTTCAGGTGATTAAGGAAGGTCTGGGAAACAAGGGGCCCACTCTTTCCACTTATATCAGCATTCCGGGAAGGTATCTTGTCCTGATGCCTTCGCTCGGCCGGGTCGGTGTTTCCCGTAAAATCGAGGATGAATCGGTACGCCGGAAATTGCGGGACATCATGCACGAACTCGATCCTCCCAAAGGACTTGGGTTTATTGTTCGTACTGCCGGAGCCGACCGGACCCGGGCGGAACTTTCGCGCGATCTCGCCTACTTGATGCGACTCTGGAAGGCAATCGTCCGGCGATTGCAAAAAATGCCCGCTCCCATCGATATTTACGAAGAGAGCGACATGATCATTCGAACGATCCGCGATGTTTTCACCGCCGAGATCGACTCCATCACGATTGACGAACCACATGCCTATGAAAGGGCCAAAGAGTTCCTCGAACTGGTCATGCCGCGGTATGCCGACAGGCTCGAATTGTATGAAGGCCGGGAACCGATTTTCCATAAATTCAGCCTCGACAAGGAAATCGCGTCCATTAATCACCGGCGGATTCCGCTCAAGGAAGGGGGTTCCATCGTTATCGACCAGACGGAAGCGTTGGTGGCGATTGATGTCAACAGCGGTAGTTTTCGTGCCGACGGCGACGCGGAAGAAACGTCCTACAGGATGAATCTTCTCGCGGCCAAGGAAATCGCGAGGCAAATTCGCCTCCGGGATCTCGGCGGCGTGATCGTCAACGATTTTATCGACATGAAAAAGGAATCGCACCGCCGTTCGGTCGAACGCTGTTTACGCGATGCGATCAAACGGGATAGGGCTCGAACGAAAATTTTGCGAACCAGCCCGTTCGGTTTGATCGAAATGACCCGGCAACGGGTTCGCCCCTCGCTCAAACGAAGCGTCTACCAGGAATGCCCCTGCTGTAACGGCGGCGGCGTCGTTAAATCCGCGGAAAGTATGGCACTCGAAGTCTTTCGTTCCCTTGAACTTGCGAGCCAACAGCCGGAAATCGTCCGCATTCGCGTCACCGTGGCCGAGGAGGTGGCCGAGTATTTGAACAACCGGAAACGTTCCGAGCTTGCGACGATCGAGCAGGAGGGGGACGTCGAAATCATTATCCGGGGTAAACCGGAGCTGTGGCCCGAGCACCTCGAAATCGAATGCTTCGACCCTCAGCATCACCCCGTCGGTTTTTCGCTGGAGGGCTCCTTGAAAAAGTGAGCGATTTGAGTAGAATTGCCGTCTTTGACTTTATGCGTCCGGTTTTCACTCGAAGCGTGGGCCGATTCCCGTTATACTTGTATACCGGAATACTTGACATACCAGCCACCTTTTTTTCCTTAAGCTCTCCCATGTACGCAATTTTCAAAGACGGCGGTCGCCAACATAAAGTTCAGGTCGGTACGCGATTGATGATCGATTATCGCGGCGAGGAGACAAAAACCGGTTCCACCGTCGAATTCGATCAGGTTCTTGCGATCAGCGGCGAAGACGGGGTCAAAATCGGTCAACCGACCGTTTCCGGCGCAAAGGTGGTCGCGGAAGTGCTCGGAGAAGAAAAAGGGCCGAAACTGGTTGTCGCCAAATTTCGCCGTCGTAAAAATTCGAGACGGAAAACGGGCCATCGACAGACCTATACGCTTGTTCGAATCAGCGAAATCGTCGGCTGAGCGCCGGTCGGACATCGGCCGGGCGCTGGTCTGTGTTCGCCTTGGTATACTGGACGCCATTGAAGTTGCCCGGAGTCGGTTTTCTGGGAGCTTCTTCTTCGGAAAAAACACAACCCTGAGATAAACGGGCGGCTTGGGCGGAAAATTCAACCGGCTTCGGTATGCGGGCTGTTTGCCTCTCACATCAGTCTGTCAAAGTATACCGCAAACGGCCTGAAGCGACGTCCAAAACGATTGCCGCGCATAATCGCCTGCCGATCGAGTGTCTGTGTATGTCATTACACAAACAGAAGTTAGGAGCGAGTGAGTGCGACAGGCAGGATTGGCCGAATGTCCGTTTGCACCGCGTTTCCAGAATATCGTAATTGTACCGGTAAAAACGGCCGGGGAGACTTGTCAATCGATCCCTGTTCCTTGTATAATGGGTGTCTGTCCGGAAGCATGTCGCTTTCCACGTTTCCCTTTATGACAAGGAGTTATCCGATGAATCGATCCCGATGGTTTGCCGCGCTGACCGTTCTCATGGTCCTCGCCCTGTCTGTGTCCACATTCGCCTTTCAAAATTCACGCCGGGGCGGCATTCGCGAAGGACGTGCCGCGCGAGGAGAACGAGTCATGCCGAAACATGAGAATTCGTTTTATTACAAGGCCGACGGGAGCTTCAACGAAGAAGCCGGACGCCAGGCATTCGAGGAATTGTTCCGTTTCCATCGGTACTCGCTCGCCAAGACCGTCCTGGATGCCGCTCCGAACAGTTCGTTGGCCGGTGACAAGCTTTGGATTCTCGACTTCAACCTGGGCGATTTCTCGAACGTCGGCATGGCCGGTATCTTCTTTGTCAACGACAAGGAACACGGTTATTTCGGTCACGAAATCTACCTGCTCCCGTACCAGATGATCCCGGAACACTGGCACGTCGCCGCCGAAGACAAGCCGGCGAAGCATGAAGTCTGGCAGGTGCGCAACGGGAGTGTTTGGTGCTTTGCCGAAGGCGGCTCGGAAGCCGATCTCGACGCGCTGCCGGTCGAGGTTAAGAATGCGATGAAGAGTCAACTCGACGCCAAGGCGATCACCGCGTTTCAAGCCAAGGAACTCAAGGTCGGCGACATGCTCCCCCTCTCCGGTCTGGACCGGAAGCATTTCATGATGGCCGGTCCCAATGGCGCGATCGTCACGGAATACGCCAGCTTTCATGCCGCTTCCGGCCTGAAGTTCAGCAATCCTGACGGAAAGGTCGGCAACACCGAAGCCAAAAAAGCGGAGTAGTCGAAAACGGAAGGATAGCAGCAGGCTTGTGCGGAAATGCAAGACTGGTGGATTTAAGAGAAACAGGAAAGCATTGTTCGTCTCCCCCGCCTGCACGAGGGAGACGGCGAAAAGTGTGCAAGTCCGCTGAACTGGAATTGCGGAACGACTCTCATTATCATTAGAATCATGCAATACGAACATATCGGAATTCCGACGACGGAAGAAAAGCAATGGGCCGGCTATCTGGAAGGCGGAAAGGTTCACTTCAGCGACCCGAACGCTTGTACGTATCGGATTGAATGGCTGAAGTTCGATCCGGAGAGTCCGATGCCGAAAGAATTGCAGACGAAAACGCATATCGCTTTCCGCGTCGACGATCTGGCAAAAGCGGTGGAAGGCAGACAAATTCTCGTCGAACCCTTCGATGTCGGACCCGGTCGCCGTTGTGCGTTCATCCTTCACGAAGGATTGCCGATCGAATTCATGGAAGTGAAGTAATCCGAAAACCATCGGGATTTCCCGAAGCCGGCTTTCGGGGAGCCTGTTTTCTCGGAGGGTACACAAGCGCGTCAACAGGTGGTTGGACGGAAAACTCAACCGGCTTCGNNAGGCAGACTTGACCGAATGTCCGTTTTCACCGCGTTTTCAGTATAAAATCATTCGGCGAGCATGGATTCGAATTCCGGTTCGCCGACGATGCGGACGCCGAGCGATCGGGCTTTTTCGACCTTGCTTCCGGGCTCGGCTCCTGCGAGAACGAAGGCCGTTTTCTTCGAGACGCTCGAACTCGCCTTGCCGCCGAGCTTGACGATCAGTTCTTCGATTTCATTCCGCTTGTATTTTTCAAGCGTTCCGGTGACGACGATCGTTTGGCCCGCGAACGGGAGCCGGCCCGCTTCTTCCGCCGTATCAATCGGGTTTTCCGGTCGATCCTCCGCGGGGGAGTACGCGCCGACTGCAAGCAGATCGTCGACGACCGCTGCCGTCCGTCCGTCGTGGAAAAAATCGTACACGCTTTGCGCGATGGTTTCGCCGACGTCTTCCGTCGATTCCAGTTCGGCAAGCGAGGCGTCGCGCAGCGCAGCGAGGCAGCGGAAACGTTTCGCAAGCGCGCCTGCCGTGCTACGCCCGACATGGCGAATGCTCAACGCGCCCAGCAGTCGGGCCAACCCCCGCGTCTTGCTCGCTTCAATCGCTTCGAGCAATTTCCGTACGGAGCGCTTTCCCATGCGTTCGAGGCCGAGAAGCCGTTCCGGTTCCAGCCGGTAAAGATCACCGAGCGTACGGACGAGCCCGTTGTCGACGAGCTGGTCGATCAGTTTCTCGCCGAGCCCTTCGATATCCATCGCGCCGCGGCCGGCAAAAAAACGGATTTTTTCCTTGAGCTGCGCCGGGCAAGTGAAATTCGTACATCTAATGTAAACGCCCCCTTCATCTTGGGAAAGCGCGCCGCCGCAAACCGGGCAGGCCGAAGGAAAAGGGTATTCCGGCCGGTTTTCCTTGCGGTCGTCCAGGACGACCCGGACGATTCGGGGGATGATTTTTCCGGCCTTTTCGACGATGACCGTATCGCCGACGCGGATGTCCTTTCGCCGGATTTCCTCCGCGTTGTGCAGGCTGGCCCGGGACACGGTCGTTCCGGCCAGTTCAACCGGTTCGAGGTCGGCGACCGGCGTGATCGTTCCCGTTTTGCCGACTTGGACGCGGATATCCTTTAATTTCGTGCTCGCCTCGTATTTTTCGACTTTGTAGGCGATCACCCAGCGGGGCGATTTCGAGGTCGCGCCGAGCCGCTCACGTTGTTCGAAGTCGTTGACCTTGAGAACGAGCCCGTCGATTTCGAAATCGATCTCGTCGAGGACCGTACTTTCTTCGCTCGAAAGTTCTTCGCAATACGCGACCGCCTTCTCGAAGGAATCGAATTTTCGTACATGCGGCGTAACCGGGACGCCGTATCCTTTCAGCTCTTCGAGAAAATCGAAATGGTTGTCCGCGTGCATCCCTCCGAGAGAACCGGTACTGTGTGCGAAAAACCGCAAATGCCGCTGAGCACAAATCTTCGGATCGAGCAATCGGATGCTCCCGGCTGTGACATTCCGGGTGTTCGCGTATTCCGGCAATCCCTCGGCGAGTCGGCATTCGTTGAGCCGCCGCAGATCCGCGCCGCACATGTAGATTTCCCCGCGAATCTCGATACGGTCCGGAACCATACGGTCCGAAACCATACTGTCGGGAATGATTCGGTCGGGAACCTCTGGTTCGCCCGGATCGACGGTCCCGAACAGCGCTGCGCCGAATGCCGCATCCTTTTTCGCGGGGGCGGACATTGTCGCGGACGGCGACCGCAAAACGAGCGGAACATCGCGGATCGTGCGAACATTATGCGTAATATCGTCGCCGATTTTCCCGTTTCCCCGGGTCAACGCCCGGACGAGCCGGCCTTTTTCGTACGCAAGGGAAACGGCGACGCCGTCGATCTTGAGTTCGACGACCCATCCGATGTTTTCATTCGGCAACGCCTTGAGCACCCGGGCGCCGAACTCGCGCAATTCGGCAAGGTTGTACGTATTGTCGATCGAAAGCATCGGGACGCCGTGAGGAACGCTTTGCAGTTCTTCGATCGGCTCGCCGCCGACACGGTGCGTCGGTGAATCGGGATTGTCGCATTCCGGGTGCTTTTGTTCCAGGTCGGCCAATCGTTCGAGCAGGAGATCGTATTCCCGGTCGGAGACGGCCGGTTCGCCGAGCCGGTATTGCCGGTCATAGTCCCATAATTGCCGCCGCAGGGTTTCGATTGTCGTCTGCATGAAAAAAATGATGGGAACCGTTTTCTATCGAGGCCGGGTACATCCCGCACGGGCTCCGGTGGCCGTCCGCCACGGACCCGACTTCAGGAAATGTCAACAGCTTTCAGCGTATGCCGAAACCGGTTGCGCAGATTCTCACGGACCGGGATGTTCACATTCCAGCCGCTTGCTGTTCCAATACCACAGCAGGCCGAGAATGGTTTTCCCGTCCGTGATTTTTCCATTGTAGATCATCTCGATCGTTTGTTCGAGAGGGACCGTAAATCGCTCGATTTCCTCGCCGTCTTCCAAATCGGTCGGGCCGGCAACGAGATCGGTCGCGAGAAACAGGTGCATTTTCTCCCGGAGTATCCCCGGCGAAGAAAAGAAGGCGGTCAATTCCGTCAACGACGTCGGGGCGTAACCGGTTTCCTCGACCAATTCCCGTCGGGCCGTTTCTCGCGGTTCCTCGCCGTCGTCGATCGTTCCGGCCGGCAGTTCGATCAAATACCGGTCGGCCGCAACCCGGTACTGTTTGAGCAAAACGATGCTCCCGTCATCAAGAACCGGAATGATCGCCACCGCCCCGGGATGGAGAATCACGTGCCGCTCCAACTGTTCGCCGCTACGGCCCGTGACATATTTGCGGACGACCTTGAACAATTTGCCGGCAAAGAGCGTATCCATAATGGTGTACCGTAAACGGGATCAAAACGGTCCTATCGGCGATGAATATGTACCGAAGCCGGTTGAGTCGTTGGTAAACACAGCCCGACCAAACCGCCTGTTTACCTTCGGCAGTGTNNTCGGCTTCTGGAAATTTCAATGGATTTCAGTATGACAGCCGGAAAAGAACGGTGGACGAACCGACAATCGATCATGGACAACGGGAAGGACGCAGGCGGATTCCGTGTTGTCACGGTTGAATTGTGTCTCTTCGTTATCAAGTGTCCATTATCAACTCCACCGCTCCCTTTGAGGTCAGTGTTTCGGACATTCTCGGCCGACCGTCAAAACCGGCGGGTCAACCGTTCAAATCGAGCGACGTTCCCAATTGGCCGCTTGTATCGACGGATCGGGCGATTTTTTCTTCCTCCGGCTGCCCGGGCCTGCGGATCCGCTCCCACGGTCGTCGCCCGTCGGCATCACGGTCCCCGGTCGCATTGCTTTGCTCGTCGGAAGAACCGACCCCGGCCGCCCGATCCGCTTTTTCCCGGCTTTCCGCGCGGCGTTCATGATTTTTCGCATCAATCACAGCCCGATCGCCGGCCGTCGGTCCCAAGAATCCGACACTCATCACAACCTCCTTTTTTTCACCAGGAAGACGATTGCAACAGGAAGACGATTTTCGAAACGCTCACGCCGGTGGTAACGATATGCTGTAAACGGCCTGAAA
>DOMV01000458.1 GCA_003509805.1 Planctomycetaceae bacterium | reverse complement strand
GCCAGGACGGTTTCCTTGACGGTATTGCCCGTTTTCGGATCAATTTCATAGAGCGTCGTCAAGCCCGTCTCATCGACGTATTTCGTAACGGCATTGGTCGCCGGATCGTATGCCCAGGTGCGCGTACCCCGATCACGAGGAAGAGTCTCCTTGATTTGATTGCCGCGTTTATCGTACTGGTATTCCGTCTTGACGGGCGTGAGTTTACCGTTCCCGTCCATCGCCATTTTGATTTCTTCGAGAATCTGGCCTTGGGCATTGCGGACGTATTGCCTTGTATTGCCGTTGGAATCCGTGTCTTCAAGGACGAGGCCCCAAGGATCGTACTTCGTTTGCACCGTGCGTCCATCAATCACCGATGTGCCGACGATATCGTCCGTCGCAATCAATTGAGCCGGGGCTTCGTCCGTTCCTTCCCCCTCGGGAATCATGCCCGCCGTGATCGGGCATACGAATGATTCGACCCGACCGTTCGGATGGATGATTTTTTCCAGCCGTCTGGCCCGGTCGTATTCAAACCGCGTAACCATGCCGTTCGGTTTGGTTACGGAAGCGACCAGATGATCTTCACGATAAGTGAAACGCAATGTTTCCGCAGGCAACGGGCCGTCACCGTCCGGATCGGGACCGGCGACTTTCACGATACGCCCCGCTTCGTCATGCTCAATCCGGGTCGTTTGGTTTTGCGGATTCAAAACTTCGATCAGATACCCCGTTTCCCGGTCGTAGACGAAAGTCGTCGTTTTATCGTTCGGAAGCGTTTTTTTCCAAAGACGGCCTTCCTCGTCATATTCGTAGGAAACGACTTCACCTCGTGGCGATGTTTTGGAAAGGATGCGTCCGTCTCCGTCAAATTTCCGAACGATACGATCTTTCGATGTCAAGGCGAAACCTGATGCCCAATCACCGGTCAATACGGAGTCGCTCGTGTCGTAAGTTTTCGGGGAAATCCACTTGTTTCCGTCCTTCCGAAATTTATGCATGCCTTGGTACATCAGCAGGATGTCTTCGCCGTCCTTTTGGAGTCGGGGAGTCATGCCGAAGGTCCAACCCGTGGCCAAGGGACTCGCTTGCGAGTTGAAAAAACCCTGTCGCCCCATGACGGTGGAAACCTCATTGGTTCCGTCTTCAAAGACTTTGGTGAGCCGAACCTGCCAATCATAGTTCCCTGCGGGAAGTTCCGGGAAGAACCGAGGGATGGAAAAGCGATAAGATCGGTTCGGTACGGCTTTCGACGTGTCATAGACGATCCGTTCGGGCTCGCTGAAATGCAATGGACCGTATTGGAGCAGTTCGACGACAATTTGCTTGGGCCGAGGTGCCTCGATTTTCTTCCGCATTTCGGAAACACGAATGAACTTGACACCGTTTCCGAATTTTGTGTCATTCCTGAAGTTTTGATCGAATCCGAGTTTCGTCGCCTCGTCATCGATAACGCGATAGTCCAATGTCGCCTCGGCCTGTCCCTGCGTATGGGAAAAATTTTGGATTCGAATGCCAGATGCTTGGGGGAAGATCATGATTCCTGCCCCGCCGAGCGGACTGTTATACGACATCGTATTGGTCGGGCATGGCATCCCTGGTTCGTCTGCGGTTTCACAGGTGTCGCATTCTTCCGGTTCGCACAAATCCGTACAGGGTTTGGGCGTGACGTCGCCGCCTACGGTCAGTGTTACCTGCGTGCTGCCGACGCCTTTGTAGTAATGCGGTATTTCAATATCATTATCGTTCTCATCTTTCGTTTTCTCCGTAACTTGAACGGTAATGCTCGCTTCGAGCGTGATGGTTTTTGATTCGGAAACGGTAATCGTCTGCCCCCAGCGAGCATGATAGGTGTCAGTGCCTTCGGAACCGCGAGACGATGTTCCGCCGGCGTTGGTGATAGACCAGCTTGGATCGCCTGGCGTCATTTCCGCATTCAGAGGGGGTTCATCACTGGAGCCTTCCAAGGCGATGCAATACGTATACGACTTCGTGTTTCCATTGCCGCCCGTAACATCCATGAGCACCGGCATACCGGAAAGTGAAACCGATAGGCCGTGAGGCGAATCGGAGGAACAACAGGGATCGGCGGCCGATGCGGTGGCTACACTCATCGCGAGCATCAAAACGAATACGACCGGTGAGTACGTCAAACGAAACATGGTGTTCTCCAAATGATAAAGTGTCAAATGTGATCGATTGCGGGTTATCGAGGCCATCCCTTCCAGGGATTTTTCTTACCGGACATATAGGCATCCTGCTTTGATATGTGCTCGGGATCGTTTGTCCGAGTACGCTTCCATGCTTCCTGAACAAAGGCATTCCAACGTTCCTGTTCGTGGACATCCCACTGATTCAATCGCCATCGCAGGGACTGCGCGACCGAACGGTTATGAGCCTCGTTCGAGGCAGGGTGTTTTGTAACGGCAACCAAAGCGGATAAAAGCGTCTCTTGCCGCGTCTCCGCCGCCCCCTGTTTGTCCATTCGGGCATCCAGGGTTCTCTGTAGTCTCGCGGCGGCACGACCGACTTCATTGGGAATCACTGTCGGTAATTCCGGGATGGGATAGGGGACGCTTTGCATCCTCGACAACCCCATCTTGTCGTGATAAGTCGCGGCACCCGAAAGACGATCAACCGTTACTGAGGACAGTATCGTATTGAAGCTGTAATTCCGTTTGATTTTCACGAGATAATTACCTGGGCCGGCAAAGTAAAAATTCTTGTGAACTCCTCCCCAAAAATCACGCATTCGGGATTTTGCCAAAGGAACCATCCTTCGGGATTGAGATTCGGCAAATTGCGAAAATTTCTCCCATTCCTTTTGCTTTTTCCATGAAAGGGAGGATGGATAGACTTCGATCATATAATCCCTGTGGCGATTATGTCCTGCGTGACCATCCTTGTTCATGAAATACGTACCAACGCGGTATAACCCTTCATTGGCTATTTCGATTTGATACCAGAGGTCGGGACCGTCCTTGCTCAATGGATAAACTTCACCGTGATCGTCCCATTCCGCCTGGCGGCGAAATCCGTTCAAGGGAGAGTACATGCTACGCGGGTTGTCCGTCTTGACCCAATGGACCCAGCGGCGAATCGTGTCGCCGTCAGGCCGATTCGGACCGATAAAACCTCTCACCTTGAAACAGGATTCATCGATAAAATAAACCTGATCGAACGGAGACGAGGCTCCACACATGACGGCGTATTGTCTGCCGTATCTTCCGACCCAGTCGCCTTGGGTTTTCCAATCTTCGCCGTAGTAGGCGGCGTAGATTTTTGGCAAGGGTTTATTCAACTTTTCCAGCTTTGCCTGCATTGCTTTGATTTCCGCGACGTTCGGCGGCTTGATCGGGCTCGGCAATGCGGCGAAATCGCTTTGCGCAACGGAATAGACCGGTCGGCCTTCCAGCGGTTTGTTTTTCGTTTTCAAACTCAATTCCATTTGCGGCTTGATCACGCCGCCGATGTAGAGGCCGATCAGGGGCATGGCGTCCGGCATCGGGAGGATTGCCGAGACGTAATTGTCCGCCAT
>DOMV01000224.1:3117-4161 GCA_003509805.1 Planctomycetaceae bacterium | reverse complement strand
TATCAGTTTTGCCGCCAGTCGAAGCATGCCGCGTTTTTGTATCCGTCGCACGGAAAATACGTCGGGGCGTCCAGCGTTCCGTTTTCAGAGCATAAATCGAACCGGGGTGACCGGATCGGCCGGCATTGGCGTATTCCCGGCACGATCGGCACCCGGGGCGTCCGGCACGTTTTGATCGATACCAATTACTGGAAATCGTTCATTCACGCGCGGCTTGCCGTCCTGATGGGCGACCCCGGCTCGCTGTCGCTGTTCGGCCATGATCCGAAGCTGCATCAACTGTTTTCGGAACATCTCGTTTCGGAATATCGTGTCAAAACGATGACAAACAATCGTACCGTCGACGAATGGAAGCTCCGTTCGACTCGGCCTGACAACCACTGGCTCGACTGCATGGTCGGCTGCTGCGTCGCCGCATCCATCGAGGGAATCGAGCTTTCGACTTTGAAGAGCGATCCCAAACCGAAGCGGGAAACGATCAAACTTTCCGACCGACAGCGAAATCGGAAAATTTTGTAAAAAATAGCAGTGTGTTCGGCAATTAATATCTATTGAGGGGGCAAACGAAATCATGTCCGAAACGACGATTCGAAACATCATTGACGCGATCAACCACAACGCCGATCTGCTTGAAAAGCATCTTGGCGAAGGCGTATACGTTCATCGGCAAGACGTGCCGTCGAAGGTTTGGGCCGTCCATCATAAGCTCGGATCACTTCGGCCTCTCATTGAAACCTACGATTCCGGCGGCAATCGAATCGGTCATGCCGTGAATCGTAAAACGCAAACGTTCGAATTTTGCGCAATCGACTTTGCCGTTCCGATGTCCGGGACGGCGATTATCCGTTTTTAACCATTGGAGATTATCATGTCCGAAGTCAATGTCCCCTTGGAAGAACTGCTCACAACGGAAGGCATGGACCTGTCTTATCGTGGAACGCCGCTTTCGCCCGTGGCCCCTGAGCATTACACCAATAAACAGTACGTCGACGACACCGTCGCCGATTTGGAGGTTCGTTCTCCCGCCGTGGTTCCGGTGACCTG
>DOMV01000224.1:0-2965 GCA_003509805.1 Planctomycetaceae bacterium | reverse complement strand
TAACATGGAACAATATTCGCAACACAATCTAAAAATCGCCGCGACGGAGCCGGAGCATGTCGTTCGCAAGGCCGAGTTCGACCTTGCCGTGGAAGCGATTGACGAGCGGATCGTTACGATTGAAAAAACGCTCGACGTCCGGCCCGGTCTTTCCGGCGGCGTGTTGAATGGCAAGTCGGCCATCGAAACAACGCAGGTCGACGACTCCGTTTCTTCGCCGTTTCCGACTTTCACATCGGAGAATACAAGGATATCGGACGATTTTACCTTCGTCAAGACCTTGCCGCTGATCGGCAACACGCCGACGGAAGAAAGCGGCCTTGGCGACGGCGTCGCGACTTCGCTTCCGAATCATCTTTCCGAAACGTCAACGCTGGGTGATGAAACAAGTTTGATTCCCGTGTCGCCGCTTCAAGGCCGACCGGACGACGATTCGATTGCCGTTTCCGACGCGGTACAAATCCATCATTGCAAAGGACAAAAAATGGAAAATCTCACACTTCAAGGCGAGATCGAAGTCGTCCTGGAAGACCGCGACGGCAAGGTCAAGGAGCGGCAGATCGTTTCGAACGCGATCACCGAGGCTTACGAGCGTTACGTTTTTTACGACATGCTCAACGCCGGGACGCTCTCCTCGCTGCTCCGGTGCAACACGCGGTCCGGCTTCAATTTCCTGACGCGAACGCTTCCGTCGCTCTTCGGCCTCTACGCGATGAATCACGACATCGAAATCAGGAAGGATACTTTTCTGCCGCCCTATGTCGGTGACAATCAAACGTCGCTTGCTGACGGTGTTTCGTTCTACAACGTCGGCGGTGCGCAGACGGAATCGACGATGGAAATGATCCCGGTCGATCAAAGGTGTTATTTCGACAAGGCGAAGAAGGAATTCGTCCTGGAATACGTNNAAGTCGGTCTGCGTGGGCCGTGCGCATTCGATCAAAGCCGACAAGTTTTCCGTTGCGCTGGCTGAAACCGCCGTCCCCGCGACCTGGCAGAGCGGCACCACCAACTATCTTTTGGAGCATGCGGTCGACCGGACATTCCTCTGGAAAGGGACGACCTCCGCCGTTTGGCGTAACGATCTCGTCACGCGATCGGCGGTCGAAACGATTTCCGGTGCGGTATGTGCCGGTGTTCTCGCATCCTATTTCGGCGGTTTCGTCGTCGGAAACGTCGTTTACAAGGCGGCGAAACAGTCGGCGTCGGGCACAAACCATGTCGTTCGTTTGACCTACATCAACAATTTTCGCACGAGCGGCGCGACCGCCTATAAGGATATCGCGTTCACTTGCCGGGAAGGAATGACCGTCAACACGACAATGACGCCGGTCATGGTCATGCGGCCCGACCGTAACAAACTCGAAATATTCGTAACGATGTCCGTCGGCGATCACGACGGCACGATCGGCTGCAATCTCCAAAAAACCGTCATCGGCAATCTCGACGATCCGGCGAATCTGACCGTTGAAATCGAAGACCTTGGCATTTTGCCCTATGCGATATCGAACTGGTCGACGACATCGGTCGGCCATCATCTGAACGGATTTTTCCACGACGGCAAGTATTATCTCCCTGTCTACGGCGTGACGAACGGCATGGAGGATATGACTGTCACGGCGGAGGCGGCATTCCAAACGGGCGTCGTCGTTTCGAACGATTTCAGTACGGTTCACAACAGCGTGAATTTCCGGACGGCGACGGGAAGCGAGGTCAACGCTTTCGTCCTGACCGACGGCGGCGTGGTTCAATGCCGGGTCAACGCGACGACGATTCCTTACGTCCATCTTTCGCAAGTCCTGTCCGGCTCGAACCTACCGCAGCCCGTCACGAAAAATGTCGACGACGTTCTTCGTGTCATTTACCGTTACAAATTATCCTAATCCCAGCACATGGACAACGATTTTTTCAAACGCGATATCGACGTAGCCCGGATCGACGACGACGGAAACGTGATTGGACCAACTCCGCCTTCGAATGAACCGTCGACGCTCAAGGATGCAATTGCGGAAAACGCCAAGGGGCCGAAAAAGGTCCAGGGCGACTCCGGCAGCGTTGAGCAGCATTCCCTTCAGGATCAAATCGCCGCCGAACGGTTTCTACAATCGAAGAAAGCGGCTCAAAAACCGGGGCTCGGAATCAAGTTGACAAAATTGTCGCCGGACGGCACGACCTAATCATTACGTTACAAAATGGCAAAAAAGGACAAGAAGAAGAAAAAGGAGGAACGTCGCCAGCAGGAATTGCAGGCGCAGAGTCGGCATCCTCCCGTTACGATTCGCCTGAAGTACGACGCCGCGCAGACGACATCGGAAAACCTCCGGCATTGGGCGATGGCCGACAATCTCAGTGCCGACGGATCGCTTACGCCGGAGATTCGGCGTACCTTGCGGAACCGGGCGCGTTACGAAATCGCCAACAATGCCTATGCGAAAGGACTCGTCCTAACGCTGGCGGCAACGTGTATCGGGACGGGACCACGGCTTCAATTGCTTTCCGACGACGAGGATTTCAACACGATTGTTGAAACGGAGTTCGTCGCCTGGGCCGAGGCAGTTCGATTGTCGGAACGATTGCAAACGCTCCGCATGGCGAAAATTTCCGATGGTGAAGCCTTTGCTGCGATCTTGCGAAACCCAAGGCTGAAACATCCGGTGGAGATCGATTTGCGAGCCATTGAAGCGGATCGCATTACATCGCCCTATCCGACCGTGACGAACGAGGTTGATGGGATCGAGTATGACAAATTCGGCAACCCGATCCAATACCATGTTTCTTCGGAACACCCCGGTGATTGCTCGGTTTGGTACGGTACGTTTACAAATATCGCGTCGGAGTTCATGATCCATTGGTATCGCCCGGATCGACCGGGCCAATCTCGTGGTCTGCCCGAAATCACACCGGCTTTACCGCTTTTCGCACAATTACGACGCTACACGCTCGCCGTCCTTGCCGCAGCGGAAAC
>DOMV01000042.1:16990-18267 GCA_003509805.1 Planctomycetaceae bacterium | reverse complement strand
GTCGGCTTCGGGAAATTTCAAGGGCTTTCGGTATACCCGTCCCTTTTACTCGTCGAGCAATTCCCTCGCCGTGCGGGCGTCGGTGACCAGGTGCGTCCAAAGCCGGAGTTGTTCGTTGGCAAGGAGCGGATGAAGGGCATGCTTCTTGGTCGCGCCGCATTCGCCGCAGGGTCCCGCGACGAGGACGACGTATTTGCCGTTCTTTTCCCGGGCCATCTGAACGAGATCCTCCAGTTCGAAAAGCGTGACCGCACGGACAGGGCAAACCTCCTTGAGCGGACCTTCTTTCGAATAGGGCCGGAACTGGACATCCCCAATCCAACCGGCTTGTTTCATGTCGTCGAGCGATTGGGGGGGAAGGAATTTCTGCTCGATCAGGTAGGTCAAATACGACCCGAGCAGGCCGTGCTCATGGTTGGCCGCCGCCAGCGAGGTGATGACGATGTCGATTTCGTCCCGCTGTTCGAACGGGAGCCGGATTCCCGGGCTTTCCTTGAGAACCTCGTAATCGGCGTTGCCGACGACGGTTTCGGAAAAAATCGCGACGTATTTAACGCTTGTGATCGACGGATCGAAATAAGTGAAATAGTTGGTCGGCGCCTTGTGCGGTTCGTGCGGCAGAAATCCGCCGGCGGAAATGGCGTGCAGGACGAGCGGCGGACATTCTTCCCCGGAATTGACCTTCTGGGCCATCCGTTTGGCGACCAACATCGCGGCGTACCCGGCGCCCATGCCGAGATGGACGGCCTGTTTCCGCAGGTCGTCCGGGTATTTTTTCTTCTTTTCCTCGAAAACCGTGTCGATCAATTCCACGATCATATCGGCCGCCGTCGACGTGACATGCTGCGCCGCGGCCGGGCCCCGGACGTTGACGATCGAAATCTTTTTGTCCTCTTCATCAAGGGAAAAACGCTTGTACAGTTTATCGGCAAGTCCTTTTTCAATCGGCGGTTGCAGCAAGAGAAAGCCGCGATGGCATGCTTCCCAAAACAGCGGATAGATTTTTTCCCGTGTGATGTCGGGCCGATTGAGATGTTCCTGGACCCATTCGGCGACGGCGGCGGCTCCCCGTTGTTTTTCCTCCTTCTTCGCCGACTTTTCCTTTTGGGAGTCGCTCTCCTCGCCCCCGGCATGAGACGCCAGGCCGAGTTGGTAAAAATAGCGATCGCATACGGAGAAAATCAGTTCATCCGTTTCCTGGGAGGGGTGCCAACGACCTGACCGGGTCACGGACGGTTTGGTTGTCTTTGCCGTTTTGTTCGCAGCCGCTTTGTTCG
>DOMV01000042.1:0-16907 GCA_003509805.1 Planctomycetaceae bacterium | reverse complement strand
CTGCCGAAGGGAAACAGGCGGTTCAACCGGGCTGTGTTTACCGACGACTCAACCGGCTTCGGTGTAATCTCCGGGTCGAGATTGAAGAGTTGAAATTCGAGTCCGCGAATCGCACGTTCGGAGAGACGCTTTCGACGGCACGGGACCCGATGGTTCGAACAAAAAACCAAGCCGATGTACCACGGTTGCCGCCGCGATTCGGCTTGCCGTACGCGATAAACGCGATTCGACCCATTGTACCCGATCCGGCACGGTTTGAAAACAGGGCGATCATTGTGTACGCGCAACCGGTTGTCGACGAAAACGGCCCGCCGACGGACCAGTCGACGGACTATTTGTCGCAATAATCGATCGCCTTGGCGATTTCACTTTTGAGATCCGGGCGCCGGACGATTCGGTCGATGAAACCGTGTTCGAGCAGAAACTCGCTGGTTTGAAACCCTTTCGGCAGTTCGATCCGCATGGTCGCTTTGATCGTCCGGGGCCCCGCGAAGCCGATAAGAGCCTTGGGTTCGGCGAAACAGATGTCGCCGAGCGAAGCGAAACTGGCCGCGACACCGCCCATCGTCGGATTGGTGAGGACGGAAATAAATAATCCGCCCGACCTGTTGAAGCGGGCCAACGCCGCGGAAACCTTGGCCATTTGCATCAGGGAGAGAATGCCTTCGTGCATCCTGGCCCCGCCACCGCTCCCGGAAATGATGATAAGCGGCAATCGTTGTGCGGTCGCCCGTTCGATCGTGCGGGTCAATTTTTCACCGACCACGGAACCCATGCTACCCATGATGAAACGGGAATCGGTGACGCCGAATGCGATTCGACGTGCACGAACCCGGCCTGTACCGACGACGGCCGCTTCCTTGAGACCGGTTGACTGCTGATCGTCCTTGATGCGTTCCGGATAGGATTTCCGATCGACGAATTCGAGCGGATCGGCCGGCACGAGATCGGCGTCCCATTCTTCGAACGTTCCGGCATCCAAAACCTGCCGGATTCGTTCCTGCGCGGGAATGTACCAGTGATAATCGCATTCGGGGCAGATATTCATCCGTTTTTCGGCTTCCTTGCGAAAAATGGTCGCCTGGCAACCGGGACAACGGATCCATAATCCTTCCGGCACGCCTCGTTTACGGCGGGGAATGTCCAATTCCTCCCGTGTTTCGGTGTAGACGGATGTTTCCCCGGAAGTTGCCGTCCCGGTGTTCATGACGCTGTCGTTGCTCATTATGGTGGTATACTGGAAACGCGATGAAGACGAACATGCGGCCAAGTCTGCCTGCCGCACTCACTCGCCCTTAAACTTCTGTTTTCATAATGATATAAACGGATCGTTCGAGCGGCAGGCGGTTATGCGCGGGATTGTGCGCGGGAGGATCGTCATGCCGTTTACGGTATGTGTGGATGCCGCGTGGGGCTGATGTCCTTGATACCAAAGCCGGACCGGGTCTTCCACGATTCCCAATGGAACGCACGGTCCCAATAGAACGGATCGTCCTATTGATGTCAACGGGAGGCGTGAAAATTGAGACGGTGTCGCCCGGTCCATGACCACGTTCGGGTTAACCGGTTTATTTGGGTTTTCGGAGCGCCACGGTAAGGAACCTGTTCAAACGGCGGCGATTTATTGAAGGGGTTGGAAACCGCAAGCGATAAGAGAAGGCGAACGGCTCCTTGGGAATCCCGTTCCGTACTCAATGGTGTTGCCACCGGAGCCGGGCGGGGAGCATACCGCCCGTGCGGTTCACACGCGGCTTCGGGAAATTTTGTATGGCCTTCGGTGCGTATGTACTGTAAACGGCCTGAAACTGTTCCCGCGCATAATCCCGCACATAACCGCCTGCCGCTCGAACGATCCGTTTATATCATTATGAAAACAGAAGTTTAAGGGCGAGTGAGTGCGGCAGGCAGACTTGGCCACATGTTCGTCTTCATCGCGTTTCCAGTATATAATGATTGCCAATTCGGGTGGAAGGACTTTTTCATGCTTGCCAAACGTACTGCTCTTCGTGCATTCTCCTTGGGGCTTGCTTTAACCGCCATCGGTTTTTACGGTCATTCGGTTTCCGTGTTTGCCGCCGAATCGGGGCCTTACACGCACTTTCCCTCCCGGCAGCCGTCGCATTCGCTTCCTCTGCCCGCACAGCCCTCGGCGACGTATCCTCCCGCAAATGCCCAGGGAGCGTTTCGACCGATTGACAACCCCCTTTTTGAAACCGCCTCCCTTAACAATAGCACCCTGGTTGCCCAGAATACGAAGTCGCCGCAAGTGCCGTTCCTGCCCCAACCGCATTTCGCACCGGGATTCGGGAATGAATTTCAACCGGTCTTGGCCGATTATTCGCCCCGATACGGGCAGGCGGATACTGTTGCCCCGGTGGTAAAAACGGCGCCTCCGGTCAAAGGGGCAGGAGACGCAAAGAAAAAAAATACGGCAAAAAAGGAAGCGGCGAAGGACGCCAACAAAGATGTTCCCAAGGCCAAACCGCTCAATCCCCTCGATTATATCGATTTCGACGGAATGTACCATGCGGTGAAGGATACGACGAAAAAATGGGGGGAATCGGCGAAAACATCGACGTTGAAGGCGGGTCAAGCCACTAAAAGTTGGTTCAAATCGGTTTTCGACGAGGAGCATGGTGAGGAGACGCAACCCGACCGGCACGGACAGAGTCTCATTCCCCGTGAACCGCATGATGATCAATCCGCCCGGGAAATGCGGAGTTCGTTTTATATCAATGCCGTCCAGGCGGAACGGGCCGGGGAATACGCCGCTGCCGAGGAAGGTTATCTCAAGTATCTGCAATCGTTTCAAAAATCGTTTCCAACCGGCTTCCCCAAAGAGCGCCTGCCCGGAACACACAGGGCGCATATCCATCATCGGCTCGCCGTCGTATCCTGGCGGCAAGGAAAAACGGCCCAAGCGGAAAATTATTTCCGCAGCGCCGTCGAACATTCCCGTCGGGAAACCTTCGATATGCCGCTCGTAACCGATTTTGCGCTTTTCCTCCAGGAAAACGGCAAGCACGGCCAAAGCGAGGTCCTGTTGAAAAACGCCTTGATCGCCGAACCGGAAAACGAGCGGGCCAAACGTTTTCTCGGCCGTTCACTCGTCTTCCAAAACCGGCCGGAGGAAGCACTGCGGCATTTGAGCGATATCATGGACGAAAAATCCGCGTACCGGGAAATCGCGTCGATCTATCGTTTGTGCGGCGATGAGAACACCGCCCGGCTGGCCGAGGCGAAAATCAACGGCCCCGACGCGTTTCACGACAACCGGGAGGAAATCGCGAATCAGCTCAACGGTTCGTTGAGAGGTCCCCGGACGCTGACGTCGATCGCCGAGGTCCGGGACATGCAGGGCATGCAGACGGAGACGGGTATTCTTCCTCCGAAACAGCCGGCATGGAACAGCGATGCCCACGCTTCGGAACGGACGGCGGGAACGCCGCATAGGACACGGAATACAATGCCCCGAACGCTGTCGTCGTCCAACGGTGTGGGTCATGCCGACCCGTTTGGCGCCTGGATTCCCGCGAGGAGTCCGCAGGCGGCGCCAAATACGCCGATCGGATGGGAATCGGCTCTTGCCCGACATTCCCCGCCGGAATCGACGACGCGTGTCTACCATTATTCCGGCGGTTCGCATTCGCAAGCGTATCATTACATCCCGGCCGGAAACAATGATACGATACCGGCAACTGCGCCGACAACAGTGCCGAAAACAGCGACGGAAACAATGCCGGTCTCTTATGCGCAACCGCACTACTGATCTTTAGGCGGGCGTTATGAAAAAAGCCTGTAATGCAGCGCGGCTGCCGGCACATTACCGCTCTGCCCGGCAGCGGCGGCGTCGCCCGACTTTCATTTTTTGCACGAAATTATATTGGAAACGCGATGAAGACGAACATTTGGCCAAGCCTGCCTGCCGCACTCACTCAACCATAACCTCTGTTCGTATAATGACATAAACGGATCGTTCGAGCGGCAGGCGGTTATGTGCGGGATTGTGCGCGGGAACAGTTTCAGTCCGTTTACGGTATACAAAGGGTTTGTGACGTGTTTTATACCGAAGCCGGTTGAGTGAACGTATACCGCCAACGGCACCGCGTTGCCGGTATATCTGTCCGGCGATACGCTTTTGCCGGATACCGCGGGAAAAACCGCCTTCCGCCGGATGGTCGACCCAAACGGGCTTTTTCTTTTTGCTTGAAAATCGCTATTGACTCGGGAAGGAAAATCGACTATCTTTTCGCGATCAGTCGGGTAGCGGTATCGACCGTTCATCGATTGTGCGGTGTTCGCAAGGAAGTGAACCGGAAAAAAAGGACACGCATCCGGGAATGACGGGCCGGTTTCGTCCGGCAGGAAGTTCCTGCGGTCCACGAAGTGTTTTCGACGGCAGGATGCCGCGGAACACTCCGTTTTTTCGACGACCGCTCGCGGGAGCCCGAGCGCCCCGTTGCCGACAAGGCCCGATGCCGACAAGAAGTCGGCGAGGATCGTCGCCCCGGGATGTCGGGAAGCTCCGCCGGTTTGAATCTCATGACGAATATTTTCTGCGATCATTGCCCGCGCCGTTGCTCAATCCCCGAGGGTCGGTACGGGTACTGCGCGGTTCGACGGAACAGCGGAGGCCGGATCGCGTTGACGACTTACGGCCGTACGATCGGGTGTGTTCCCGATCCGATGGAAAAAAAGCCGCTCTATCATTTCCATCCCGGTTCGACGGTTCTTTCGTTCGGGTCCGTCGGTTGCAATATGGGATGCTCGTTCTGCCAGAATGCGCACCTCTCGAAAAACGGCGATCCCCGTTTGCTTGTTCTTGAGGCGAGCCCCGGAAAAATCGCGGAACTGGCCCTCAATCGAAATTGCCGCGCCGTCGCTTTTACCTACAACGAGCCCGTCGTCTGGGCCGAATACGCCGTCGACGCCGCCCTCGCCTGTCGGGCTGCGGGACTACGGACCGTCGTCGTCAGTTCCGGTTATCTCGCCGAGAAAAAACGCGCATGGTTCTTCGGGGCCATGGATGCCGCCAACATCGATTTGAAGGGATTTTCCGACGCGTTCTACGAAAAGGAAATCGATGCCCGACTCGAACCGGTCAAGGAAACCTTGCGGTTTATCGCGAGAGAAACCGATTGCTGGCTGGAATTGACGACGCTGATTATTCCGACGCTCAACGACGACCCGGATACGTTGCGGAAAATGGGCGATTGGATCGTCGCGGCACTCGGCCCCGAAGTACCGCTTCACCTGAGCGCCTTTCGCCCGGCCCATCGACGCACGGATTTGCCGCCGACGCCGCCGGAAACGCTCTTTCACGCCCGGGCAATCGCGCAGGACTGCGGCCTTCGCCATGTGTATACGGGCAACGTCGCCGATCCCGCCGGCCAATCGACTTATTGCCCGCAATGCAGGCAGTGTGTCGTCTTGCGGGACGGTTACCGGATTGAGGAATACCATATCGACGAAGAATCCTGTTGTCGTTTTTGCGGCCAGACCGTTGCCGGTCGATTCGACGAATAGGCCGACCGCCTGCCTCCTGTCGCGCCCGCCTCGTATCGGTTCACGTCGGGGGCTCGACAGCGGGTCGGTTCGGAGGTATACTGAAGACCGTTGAAATTTCCCGAAGCCGCCGATTTCCCGAAGCCGCCGTTCGAGAAGCCCGCCCTCGAAAAACAACACCGCCCGGAAGGTAAACGGGCGGTTATACTGAAAGCCGTTGAAATTTCCCGGAGCCGATGCTTGGGAAGCCCTGCTTTCCGAAGGTAAGCAGGNNCAACCGGCTTCGGTATAAAATCGACTCCCGTGTCCGGGACTACTCACATGTCTGATTGCTTCATTCGATCACACCGAACCCGGTATTGAAGTCGTTCCATGAAACACTGGCTTTCCAAACGTGCCGCTTTGTTCGAATCTTCCGGCATCCGCAAAGTTTTCGATCTCGGAGCCAAACTGGAGAACCCGATCAACCTGTCCATCGGGCAGCCCGATTTCGATGTCCCCGGACGGGTTCGCGAGGCGATGATCGAGGCAATCAACACGAAAAAAGGAGGTTATACACCGACGCAAGGACTGGGAATCCTGCGGGAACAGTGGGGCGAAAAGCTCAGGAAACAATACCCGCACCACACCGACCGTAACGTTTTCCTGACCAGCGGAACCAGCGGCGGGCTCGTGTTGACGATGCTCGTCGCCCTTGATCCCGGCGACGAGGTGATTTTTACCGATCCCTATTTCGTGATGTACGATCCGCTCGTGACGATGTGCGGCGGTACGTCGGTTCCGATCGACGTCTACCCCGATTTCAAGATCGACGTCGATAAAATCGCCGCCGCGATCACGCCCCGCACGAAAGTGATCATCTTCAATTCCCCGGCGAATCCGACGGGCTATGTCGCAACCCGGGCCGAAATCGAAGCGGTGGCACTGTTGGCCAAGGAAAAGAACATCCTGCTCGTCAGCGACGAGATCTACAGCATGTTCTGCTATGACGCCCCGTTTATTTCCCCGGCCGAGTTCAACCCGGACGTTCTCGTTCTCGACGGGTACAGCAAAACGCATGCGATGACCGGTTGGCGCGTCGGCGTCGCGCACGGCCCCGCCGATTTCATCGAACAAATGCTCAAATTCCAGCAATACACGTTCGTTTGCGCCCCGCAGGTCGCACAATGGGGCGCGCTTGCGGCAACCGAAGTCCCGATGGACGATTACGTTGCGGCATACAAACGGAAGCGGGATCGCCTCGTCGACGGAATCGGCGACCTGTATGAACTGGGCAACCCGGCCGGGGCGTTCTACATGTTCCCGAAAGCACCCTGGGGAACGGCAAGCGAGTTCGTGCAAAAAGCGATCGAGCGGTATTCGATGTTGATCATTCCCGGCGGCGACGTCTTCAGTCGTCGGGATACGCATTTCCGCCTTTCTTACGCGGCCTCGGACGAGACGATCGAACGTGGGATCGAGGCGCTGCGACGGCTTGCCAAAGACCCCGATTGACATGCCTCCGTTCGCCGGAACGTCGCGCGTCGAAAGACCTGAGTATCTCGGCGCGGCCGGGGCCCTTCGAGAAACTCCGCCGTTCTCGCGGGGTGCGGCGCCGCCGGTTTTTCCTCCCGGGGAATTTTCAAGCGGCTCCGGTATACATCCCGTTTTCTCCAAGGTATACTGGAAACGCGGTGGAGTTGGTTGTTTGGAGACGACTGCTTGTTGCACTCACTCACCACAACATCCGTGTAAACATCGGGTTGCATATTGCGTTCGAGCAACAAGCGCGTTCGAGCAACAAGCGGTTGTTCGCGGAAACCGTTTCAGGCCGTTTGCGGTATAGAATCGAGGTGGAGTCGGGGAACCGGGAATGGATGTCTCGTTCGTTCCCGCTGTTTCGGACTGTATTCGTTCCCGCGAAAAAACAAGGCCGATCGTTTCGATCCGAACGACATGTGACCGCGGTTTTCCCGGGCACCGGGATGCGGTCGCTTCGGTACATTTTTGTAACCAGGGCCATATCGATCATGTGGAAATGTAAGAATTGCGATACGGAAAACGCCGATGAACGAACCGTTTGTTCCGAGTGCCGGGAAATACGCACCGTATCCTCCTCCGGGACGGTCGAGTGGAGATATTCCGGAAAAGCCCTGCGTGCCCGTTGCTGGTTGTTCTGCTTTTGTACGTTGTCGCTGCTCGCCGCCGGGTTCGCCGTCTCGCTTGTCGACGGCCTCGCCGGCTACCGTACGACCCTCTGGGGAATCCTCGGCGCCGCCGTCCTCATGATGTGGGTTCATTTCGCTTGCGTCTACTGGTATCGGACGCAGACGATCGTTTACCGACTTACGGAACATCGGTTCGAGTATGTCCAGGGGATTTTCACCCGGAGCACCGATCCGTTGGAGTTGTTGTACATCGACGACATCAAGCTGGAAATTCATTTGTGGGACCGCCTGATCAACGGCGGCGTCGGCACGATTACAATATACTCGACGGTCGATAAAACCGGCGGCGTCCTGAAAGTCCAAGGGGTCGAACATCCGGAGCAGGTCTACCAGATGATCGACGACGCCCGGGTCCGCATCCGTGCCAAACGGGGTTTCATCACGGCCTGAAAACGGGGCCACGATTTCACAGTCGCGATTTCACAGTCGCGATTTCGCCGTCGTCGGTCTCGTCGACCGGTCAACGGCAGGCGTCCCGGATCTTCAGCAATCGGACAAGGAGCGGTTCCAGGCGGTCGAGCGGAATCATATTTGCGCCGTCCGAGGGGGATTTCGAAGGGTCCGGATGCGTTTCAAGAAAAAGGGCGTCGATACCCACGGCCATCGCGGCGCGGGCAAGTGGTTCGACCATTTCACGATTGCCCCCGGTCGTTTTCCCGAGTCCGCCCGGTTCCTGGACGCTGTGCGTCGCATCGAACACGACCGGCACGCCGAAGCGGCGCATCATGACAAGGGAACGCATGTCGACGACCAAACGTCCGTAACCGAAAAAAGTTCCCCTTTCCGTCAGGAGAATATCGCGGCAACCGGATTCCTCCAGTTTGGCGACCACGTTTTGCATTTCCTCGGGCGCCATGAATTGCCCCTTTTTGACGTTGACCGCCCGGCCGGTCACGGCGGCGGCGACCAGCAGATCGGTTTGACGGGCCAGGAACGCCGGAATCTGAAGGAGGTCGCAAACCTTTCCCGCCTCGGCCGCCTGCGGGGGTTCGTGGATGTCGGTCGTCGTCGGCAATCCGGTGCGTTGTTTGACCGCTTCGAGAAGTTTCAACCCCGCGTCCAATCCCGGCCCGCGGAAGGATTCGATGCTGCTCCGGTTCGCTTTATCGAACGAGCCCTTGAAAACGACGTGAATCGGGTAACCGGCCTGTAGCGCGACGAGGCGGTCGGCGATTTCAAAAACATATTCTTCCTGCAACACGCACGGTCCCGCGATCAAAAGAAGCCGTTCGTTCGTTCCGCAACGGCAGGGGCCGATGGAAATGGGATTGTTCATGATGTGTCGTTCCGCTTAATCGGTTGTTCGTTTGGCCGGCGCCTCGAAGACGCCCGGGCTAACGGTCTTCGAGCAGTTCACGGATCACGTCGTCGGTGGAAATGTTTTCCGCCTGGCCCTCGAAATTCAGGATGATCCGGTGCCGAAAAACCATGAAGGCGACGGTTTTCATATCCTCTTTCGCGACATGGAAACGACCGTCGAGGATCGCGTTGATTTTCGCGCCGAGCAGCATCGACTGGGCTCCTCGCGGGCTGACGCCGAACCGGACGTACTTGCGGATGAAATGCCCCGATCGGGGATTGTCCGGGTGGGTCCCCAGGCATAAATCGACCGCGTAACGGCCAAGCTCCTCGGCGACGACGATTTCCCGCGCCAAACGCCCCATTTCAAGAATGCGACGGGAAGGAAAGGACGCCTCCACTTTCGGTTCCTCCGTGCTGGTCGTCCGTTCGAGAATGCCCATCATCTCTTCGGCATCGGGGAAAGGAACGAGGATTTTACAGAAAAACCGATCCAGTTGCGCTTCGGGAAGCGGGTACGTTCCTTCCATTTCCAACGGATTCTGGGTCGCCAGGACGAAGAACAATCCGTCGAGCCGGTGGGTGATTCCCGCGACGGTCACGCAATGTTCCTGCATTGCCTCAAGGAGGGCCGCCTGCGTTTTCGGCGTCGCCCGGTTGATTTCATCGGCAAGGACGATATTGGCGAACACGGGTCCTTTTTGAAATTCGAAACGCCGCGTGCCGTCGGCGTGTTCGCCCATGATGTTGGTCCCGGTAAGATCGGCCGGCATCAAATCGGGCGTAAACTGGATACGGGAAAACCGGCCTTCGACGGCCTCGGCCAATGTGCGCACCAAGAGTGTTTTTCCAAGTCCCGGAACCCCTTCGAGAAGAACGTGACCGCCGGCGATCATGGCGATAATCGTACTGCGCACCACCTCTTTTTGGCCGACCAGCACACGTCCGATTTCCGTTTCCAGGCGGTGAACATCGCCGCGGAATTGCTCAAGACGGTTACGCAGTTCCGTTTCATCCGACATTTTTTTCCCTTTCCTCACGTCCGGTTACCGGCCTGAATCAACGACAGGCCGTGATTATACCCGATGAAAGCGGTAACAGGCAATCACCCGCCCCTCGCCCGGGCCGGTTTTATCGGTGGTTCGCTTAATCGGTGCGTCTGTACGGAAAGCGGTTGAAATTTCCCGAAACCGATGCTTGGGAAGCCCTGCTTTCCGAAGGTAAGCAGGCGGATAAAACGGGCTGTGTTTACCAACGACTCAACCGGCTTCGGTCCAACATGCCCGCGCCGCCATGCCGAACGCTTGTCAGGGAAGCACGATTGCTTCGGCGCCGTCGCGACTTCCCAAGGCGCCCCAGACTCCGAACGGGCTCGGGCCCACGGGATCCTTTCCATACGCGGGGGTACCATCCCAAAGCGATACGGAATTGGACGGACTGTCGATCGGCGGATGAAGGACGTCATAATCCTGATTGCCGCAATCGATCGTATTGGACACAAATCGAACGGAACCGTCCGCCAACGTGATGTTGATGCCGCCGACATGAAAACCGGAAGCGCTGTAAAGTCCGCTTTCGTTCCAATGGCCACCCTGCGCACAGGAATGGGAATTCGGGGGCATCACCGCCTGAAACCCGGTTATCATGGGCGCCATCCACCAGGCGTTGTCGCCGCGGATGTGATCGGTGGCGTCCCCGAGGAATATTTCCCGCCCGTTTGGCTCGATGCGCGACTTGCACGAAGAGGGGATCAGGTTCCCCAGGTCGGCGACGATTCCTCCGCGAATCCGATTGCCGCCGTACGCCTCGCTCAGGGCCGTTTCGCTGAAAACGATGGTGTTGGACGAACCGTCGATCAGGACGGCAAGGGTGTTGTATACCCATCGTCCCCCGAAAGGGCTTCGTTTCGAAAGGCTGCGATCGCCGCTCGCATAGATCGAATCGCCGAGCGAAACCATGTAGTTTGTCCGGGTAAGTCCGCCTTTGGAATCGTTGTCGAAGAGAGGCGAACCGACATCGGGATTCGCCGGGCAGAGAAACGAGGCGATCGGCGTCTCATATTGAACGCGCCGCCCGTACTCGCAGGTCGCCGTCGAAGTATGCCGTTCCTCCTCCGGCGTATCGCCTGTTTTCTTCCAGCCGTTGAGAATCATCTCGAAACGGGAGTTCTGCTCCATGTAAGGAAGCAATACTCCGTGAATGCTCAAGGATCCTTCGAAAGGTCGCCCGTCGTGAAGCAGATGGGCGGGACCGTTTCCCAGGGCAGGCAGGGATTTGGCCGTATTATGATAATTGAGCAGGGCGATCCCGAACTGCCGGAGATGATTGCCGCATTGCATTCGCCGCGAGGATTCCCGGGCGGCCTGGACCGCCGGAAGAAGCAGCGCGATCAATACGCCGAGAATCGCGATGACGACCAGCAACTCCACGAGTGTCAACGCTTTCGGCCGACCGCCGTGCTCCGGATAAAAACCGAGCCCGGCCGCCTCCGGTGCGGTGCGATGAAAGCCCTTGGGGGCGTTGGTTATACGGAGCATGATATCCTGAAGGCGGTTGAAATTTCCCGAAGCCGATTCCCGGGAAGCCCGCCCACCGGAAACGACACGGCCTACGGTAAGCAGGCGGACAGGACGGGCTGTGTTCACCAACGACTCAACCGGCTTCGGTATGTACCGGAAACGCGATGAAAACGGACATTTGGCCACATCTGCCTGCCGCACTCACTCAACCTTAACTTATGTTTATACAATGACATAAACGGACCGTTCGAGCGGCAGGCGATTGTGCGCGGGAAAAAACATGCCGTAGTTTCAGGCCGTTTACGGTATAAACGGCGTTATGCCGGAACGAACATCCCCATTGATCGTCAATAATCGTCGACTTCAATACTCAGTCCCGATTGCGATTCCGTGAGCGAAAACGTCAGCGGCGTCGTCGCGGGCGAACTCAGCCTCGGGGGCACGATCGGCGGCATCGCTTCCCTTTTTTTCGCCCGCCGAACTTCGTAAGCGTCGCGTTGGGCATTTGTCATCGCCAAGCGTTCTTCCCGGGTTTTATCATTGATCGGTATGTTTTCCTTAACGAGACATACCTTGTATTCGCCTTGGGGCGCGCCGGTTCGCGGAAAATTGCCGAAATCGCTGAAAATATGCGCGATACCGTCGGAATCCGTCATTCCCGCCGAAACAAGTCCGGGCGGATTGACCGAGGAAACGAGGATGACCGCGACCCCCTCCAGCGGTTTTCCTTTCTTGGTGACGGCGATATGGCAGGGAACGGTTTGCGGATAATTCGACGGCTCGTACGGACCGCAACCGAAGGATAAGAACAACACGACCCAAACCAGGGGAAAGACCGATACCGGGCATGTTTGTTTCATCTTGGTTCTGCGAGCGGCTCAAGCGATGATTTCGTACGGCAAACGCATGAAAAATACCCGAAACAACAACCGGAAGCGTAGCGTATGAAAGCCTGGAACGAATCGCCGCGCCGCGACGGGAAAAACGGACGCGACCCCCGTCATTCCGACGGATACGTCTCCAATTCCGGGCTTTTCATTTTTCCAAAACATACCGTTCGACACCGTTTCGGTACCGATCCGCGACATGGACATGATCGGACAAGGCGTGATTGGACCACGACGCGATCCGGATCATTATAAACGTATAAACACTCGTTGTCCAGTGTCTCTCATGCCCATGCGTGCAGCGGTGCAGAGGTACAGAGGTGAAGGGAAGCGGACCGGATAAGCACGTTTCTCCGGTCACGACGCTACTTTTCATTCCGGGTTCGTGGCCGGGTTCGTGGAAAGCAATCGGGGCGACAGGATGCGAACCGGCGACTTCCTGCTCCCAAACGATTCGTCACGGACCGCCCAAAACGATGTGAAACACCTTGAGTTACGATATGTACTGGAAACGCGATGAAAACAAACATTTGGCCAAGACTGCCCGCCGCACTCACTCGACTCTAACTCCTGTTTGTATAATGACATAAACGGATCATTCGAGCGGCAGGCGATTGTGCGCGGGAGCAGTTTCAGGCCGTTTACGGTACATTACCCTGTCCGTTCCTGGAAAATTTGAGTTTTTTATAAAATCCCTCAATTTTTAGGCGCAAAAATCAGATAACCAAAGATATATGTGTACGTCCATTATCAGTCCAGATTCCTGTATCGGCGCGCAAACATAGGTGGAATACGCCCTTTATTGCACGTGATCCGATAGGACGAAAGGCGCCGACGACCTGCCTCCAATTACCGTCTCCAACCTGCTTATCCCTTGGTGCTACATTGAAAACTTTGAATACAAGGATTCGGGCATCTTCAGCCTCACCTGATTACGCCGACTTCCCGCCGTTTCCGTTTTTTCCCGGACACAAGGCACGAATCGGACCGCACGGCATTCACGTGATGCACACAGGAAACACCGGGTAGCCCCCATATCGTAAACGGCATGACAATCCTCCCTCACACCATCGCCTGCCGCTCGAACGATCCGCTTATATCATTATACAAACAGGAGTTAGGGGCGAGTGAGTACGGCAGGCAAACTTGACCAACGGTTCGTTTTCATCGCGTTTCCAGTATACCTCACAACCATCCCTCCGGCAAATTATGAACAAAGCCTCCCGAAAGAAAATGTTTCGAAAACGGAATTGTGGACAAATCCTGGCCGGAACGGTGTCGCCGATCATTCTTGCGGCTATCGCCTCGCTGTTTCCCGCCGCGGATGTCCCGGCAAACGTAACGACAACGCAAGTGCCTGGAGGACAGATTGTTACAGTCGACAGCTCCGCTCCGAACCCGTGGACAAGCACCATCGGCACCGGAATCAACACTCCCGCCGCTGGAACGACTTATGACCTCCATGTCCTGCCCGGGGCCGCCATCTCGGTTGTCAACCGAAACGCCATCAGCCTCGGAAACAATCTTTCGATCACCATTGATGGAACCGTCACGGGCAACAGCAGTAGCGGCGGAATTTACGGTACGGGACCGAATGTCATCGAAGCCAATTCGGGGGTAACGATTCTAGTGAATCAAAGCGGAAGTGTTCAGCAGATCGGTTCGACGACCAACGGTGAGGCGATCAATCTCCACGGCTTTGGAAACACGATTCGCAATTACGGTATGATCGGCAACCTGCACGGCGCCGCCATCTGGTTTCAAGATACGGCCTCCGGCGGCGGCGACCCGACGAAGCGCAACGAGGTCACGAACTACGGCGTCATCGAAACCCATGTCGACGGCGGCAGTGTGATCGGCACCTCGGCGGGAAACGGCATCGTTTTTTACAACAAAAACACCGGCGTCGTCAACGGCAACCTCACGTTTGCCCAGGGAAACGACGACTTGTATTTCGAGGCCGGCTCCTTTGTGAACGGCGACATCAACGGCGGCGGCGGCGCGAATAACGTGCTTCTGGAAGGCGACGGCAGTTTGGGGGTCGGGACCCTCAACGGCTACATCCAGAATTTTCAGACGCTGACAAAAATCGATACGGGAACCTGGCTCATCTCCGGTCAGCTCCAGGGATTCAGGACCACGACGGTCGACGACGGCGTTTTGCGAATCCTGGGGGATAACAGCCGGTATACGGGAACCCTGCTCATCAATCCGAACGGAATCGTCGAAGCCCGGGCGCAAAGTCTTCCCTCGAACGGTTCCGCCGGCCCGAATAACAGTAATTTGACAAACAACGGGACACTCCGTTTCGTCCAAGGGGTTTCTTACGATTCCGCCCCGGACGATCCAACGGATAGTGGCACCTATTACGGGCAGATTATCGGGACGGGTTATGTGGAGGTCGACGGCCCCGGGACCGTCATTTTGGCTCCAACCAATGCAAACGGCAATACTTATAGCGGCGGAACCGTCGTCAAACGCGGCACGTTGGCTGTCGGTACGGACAATGCCTTGGGAGCGGTCGACGGCGGATTGATTTTAGGCAGTGCGGACAGTGCCGGCGGTAACGTCGGCACGTTGAGACTGCTGAATAGTTTCGTTCTCGACCCGAATCGGACCGTCCGGCTTGCCGGAGCGGGCGGGGCCATCGATACCCAGGGTTATACGACCACGCTCCGTCAGGCTTTTCAGGCGGGCAGCTCCGATCTGTACAAACAGGGAACCGGTACGCTGATTCTGACCGGAGACGGTGGCATTACGGGGGCTGCGCACATCCAACAGGGAACATTGCAACTCGGCGACGGCGGCACGACGGGGAGTCTTGCCGCGAACTACGACATCAGCGCGGGCGCCGCGTTGGCCTACGCCCATTCCAACGACGTGGAGGAAATGCGGGACATCACCGGCGACGGGAAGGTCGTTCAGCGCGGCACCGGGTCGCTTGCGCTCCAGAATATTCTGGCATTCTATTTTGGAACTGCTTATACCGGCGGGACGGAAATCGAAAGCGGCACGTTGTACATCAACGATCCCGAGTCGTACAACCAGGCGGATCATCGTGCCACGGTTCACCCGGAAAGGGCGGGCACCAAGGCGGGCTACATCACATTCACCGGAGCGGCCGGAAATGTCACGAAAAATGTCATTCTGGCGGATACCGATCCCGGTATGGTTGAGTTGGTGAACTCTTTCCGCACGCAAACAGGCGCGGGGGACGACAACAATCTCTTCCTGATACCGCCCGCGGGACCGTTGACCTTGATTGACGGCGTCAACATCGAGGACGACGGCGCCGCGTTTTATGTCGCGGACGGAACGACGATGAACGTCCTCACGAACGAGCTCTACCTCACTAACAACATCGCCAACGGCCGGCCGAACGATCTGTATGTCGAAAACGGCGGCACGTTCACTCTGGGCACGGGTTCCTGGACCGTTTTCGACAGCGGCATCGACGGAGACGGCACGTTGAATCTCGTTTCCATCAGTTCCGCGGCGATGGTACAGCTATTCGGTTCCGTCAATCCGAAAACGTATCACACGGGAACGACGAACGTGTACGGACGCGATCTGAACGTCAGTGGCCTGGGGGCCATGTATCTCAATTTGGCCAGGAATGACGACACGACGGAAATCCGCGTCGTTTTCGACCACACGAACTCGTTTAACATCGACGGTGGCGGCGTCTCCCAAGCGGCGATCCTGGCGGGAGACGGAATCATCCAAGCCGGAAATGAAATCAACGTCGTGAATGGCGCGGTGCTGACTCCGTTCGACCTGGCGACGTTCGGTTCGCCCGCGGCTCTTCCCGAGACGCTTACGCTCCGGGCGCCGACGGTCAATCTCTCCGATTTCGTACTGGCCGGCCAGGTCAACTATACTTCCGGCGCCGTGCAAAACCCGTTGCGGTTCGATTCCCAAGACATACCGCTCAGCAACAACGACCTGTTGTCTATCGAGGCGGATACCGTCCATTTGGGCAGCGGCCTGATTTATCTCCAGACGGCCAATGGAACGACTTTCACACCGGGCGATTATCTCGTCGTCCGGTCGACGAACGGCTTCAGCGGCGTCACCACCAATATCCAGTTGAATGCCTTGTTGTCCGTGAACGTGGACGGTTTCGACCTTAATCCGACTTCCAACAGTCCACGAGGCGGATACGAACTCCAACTCGGCGGCGACCCCGACCCGGTGACGGGGGAATACACCGGTACGACGAAAAACAACATCTGGTTTACGCATAATCTCAACTCGCTGACGATGGCATGGACCGGTGGCGGAAGCGAAGCCGTTCCCGATGACGGCTCTTGGGACAGCGGCGAGATTTTTTATTCGTTGCAGGATCACGACGGCAACGGGATACACGAACGACGGTTTACGACCGGCGACAAGGTTCATATTTCCGGTACGAATTCCTTCGAGATAAATTTGTTGTCGGACTCCGTGCTCATGCCGGGCAAAATCGTCACCAGCGGTCTGGTCGTCGG
>DOMV01000472.1 GCA_003509805.1 Planctomycetaceae bacterium | reverse complement strand
CCGCGAACATCCGGGTAAACGGCTCGTCGCTCGCCGGCAGCCGTGGAGCAACGGCGGCGGCTTCACTCGCGGCGACCATTGCGGGGAACAATCTCAATGTCACGGTCGGGGAAGCCGTCGCCAACCTGAATATGACATGGAACAACCAGACCGACGCGATGGCCGTTTGGGACATCACGACCGCCAACTGGCAAGGGGGAGAAGCGACCACGTTCTTCGACGGCGATGCCGTGACCTTCAACGCCGGACCCGAAGGGCAGGAGGTGACGATCAACATCGAGGGAACGCAACGTGCCGTCGCCCAGATGACCGTGACCGGCGCCAACAGTTGGATATTCAACGGCTCGATCCTCGCCGACGGCTCGAATTCCAACCTCGCCGACGCCGCGCAAAAGTCGGGCAAACTGCTGATAAACGACCACACGGGCACGACGACGCTCAATGGTCGCAACCGTTTTCTCGGCGGGATCGACATCAGCGGCGGGACACCGACGGTAATTCTCGGCGACGACCAGGCTTTGGGCGTTTTCCGGCAGAACACGGCGGCCGGTCAGTCGTACAACTCGCCGGGCCAGGTTTCCGTTTACAACGGCGCGACCGCGACAATTGGCATCAGCGCCAATCGGATGATTTCGAACCGTTTCGTTCTCGGGCGACCGCAGCAGGGCGAGACGGAGGCATCCAACGGCAACTTGACCATGAACTTGGGGGGCAGAACGCTGGCAATCGTCGGCAATACCCTGCAAGGTCAGGAGAACGGTGCCGCCTTCAGCGTCATGGCCGGTTCCACGCTCCAGTTCAGCACTGGAAATCTAGTTCTTTCCGACAACACCGTAACCAACGGCAGCGGTGGCGCCCTGTACTACGCTTCAACGGGAACCACGACTATTTCCAATCTTGCCTCACTGACCGTTACCGGAAACACCGCCGGTAGTGCGGGAGGCGGCATTTACGCGGCCGGGACGCTCCAACTTCAGGGCAACGCCCAGATGACCTTCGTTGACAACGTTTCCAGTGTCGGAGGGGCGATCACGGCAGGAACGGTACATCTCACCGGTCCTGCGCTGTTTCAGGGTAACGTCACGACAGGTGATTATGGCGGGGCGATCCGTTCCATGAATTTCGGTAATGCCACGCAAACGATCATCCAGGGTGGCGTACAATTTATCGACAACTACGCGGCCATCTTCGGGGGAGCGATTTCCGCCCCGAACGATCTGATCGTTTACGGCAATACCCTGTTCAAAGGAAACAGGGCCGGGAGTAACGGCGGGGCGATCGATGCTTGGTACGATACGACTGTGACGTTGAACGCGACCGGTGGTGACATTATTTTCATCGACAACATCGCCGGGACGGGTGACGCGGCCCATAAGAACGCCATCCACTCGGACAACACGATGGTGCTGATCCTGTCCGGGACCAACGGTATTTACTTCGACGATCCGGTCGGCAACGCCTCGACTTCGACGGGAAACACGATGACCGTCAAGATGGAACCAACGGGATTCGTCCAGTTCAACGGGGAAAACTTCCTCAACGGGGAAGTGGGTTATTCCGATCCCGAGGCGCTTTCCATTTCCATCGAAAGCGGAACATTGCGTTTGGTAAGCGGTGCGTCGATCATCAACTACGAGAATAACACATTCCGCCTCGGGGAAAGAGGCGTGCTTGCCGGTGGTGGAACAATCGATATGCGGCACGGACGCATCCAGTTGTACGGGACCCTCTCGCCGGACAGCGACATCTTCGACATTCCCCTTGATGCGGCGACGGCGATCAGGCCGGAGGTTCGAGCGAGCAAGCGGATTGGAACCTTGACCATCATCGGTGGTGCGGACACGGATCAGAGAATCACCTTCGACCGGACGAAGCTCCTGATCGACGTCGATCCCGCCGCCGTCGGGCAGAAGTCCGACCTGGTCCTGATCGAGGGCGACGTCGTGTTCACGCGGGGAACCACTGCGAACCGCCGGAGCACGATCCAGGTGACCGGATGGGAACTGGGAACCTACGACATCGTAACCTCGATCGGCGGGACCATGACCCACGATACCGCCGATGAAGGCTACTTGAACTATTTCGACATCACGGTTCCGGAGGGTACGGAATTTCCGGTCCGCGGATCGGCCGCCCTGAAGTTCAGCGAAACCGGTCAAAACGGTCTGGGCGAAACCCTGCAACTGGTGCTCGAAGACCACGCGAACCTCCACGTCCATTGGCGCGGCTTCAACAACGTGCGCACTTGGGAACAGGCCGGCGAGACCCGGAGTTGGGTGCGCAACGACCTGACCACGCGCTTGGCTTTTGCCGAGGGCGATTACGTCCACTTCAACCAAGCCGGGGTCACACAAGGCGCGATCACGATCAATGCGGACCTCGCGGTCGCGGGTATGGCGATCGAGGGTGGAACCTACCTGTTCCGGGGCGGGAGCATTTCCAGCATCGACCCGGCGCTCGTGCGGGGCGGGAGTCTCGTCGCGGATGAAACCTTGACCGTCTCGGGCGGCGACGCGACCTTCGAAAACCGCACGGACTTCGCGCAGGGCGTCGAACTCAAGGGGGGAACGGTCGAATTGCGCAACAGCGAAGCGTTCGGAAAATTCACGGACGACCCGAATCGCGTGGAACATCGCGGGCAGNNACAGGCGAACCAGGTTCCCGTGAACAACCGGTTCGTCGTCGAGCCGGATGCGACGCTGTTGTTCGATTTCCGTATCGGCGACGACATCCCGAAAACCATGACGATTTCCGGCAACACGGAAGACGCAGCGGCCCCGACCCCGCTCGACGGCGGCGGCATCGCGCTACACGGCGATCTCG
>DOMV01000142.1:301-4887 GCA_003509805.1 Planctomycetaceae bacterium | reverse complement strand
ATTTCGCGCGTCGGCCGTGATTCGTCGCTTGACCCAAAAACGCCATCGAACAACTTGAATTTTTGTTCGAGAAGCTGAAAAGCCCGGCGGTCGGCTGCGTTGTTCTCGTTCAGGAAATTGACCACGACGACATCATGTTCTTGGCCGTATCGATGACAACGCCCGATTCGTTGTTCAATCCGTTGGGGATTCCACGGAAGATCGTAGTTGACGACCATCGAACAGAATTGCAGGTTAATGCCCTCCGCTGCCGCTTCGGTCGCAATCATGATTCTCGCCTTGTCCCGAAAATGTTCGACCAAGGCGGCGCGGGTATCGGCGGTCGCCGAGCCGGTAATCTTGTCCGTTTCCTGATGACGCAATTTCCAGTCAGCGTAAATCGCCTTTGCCTCCGGTTCGCTGTTCGAACCGTTGAACAGGACGATGTCGTCGGCATAGCCGTTACCACCGAGAAGCTCCAGAAGGTATCTTTGCGTTCGTTTGGACTCTGTGAAGATGATCGCCTTTTCCGCCGCCTTGTTTTCCTTGGTCATGGCGAAGCCGACTTTCAAGGCTTTCAGCAGGGCATCTCCCTTTGCGTTCTCCTTGATACCGGCTGCTGTTTGGTGGAATTCCCGCAACTCTTTGATTTCGTTTTCGATGAGCCTCCGTTGTTCATCGGACAGTTGCTCAGAGTCATCATCGACCTCGGTATCGAATTCTCCTTCAAACTCATCGGCCAGTTCGTCAATGCCGTCGATGTCATCTTCGAGTTCATCGTCCCATTCCGTTGAAACCGAGGGCATGGGATCGAGTTTCTTTTGCAGGCGATTGGCAATGTTTTCCAGCGAACCGGCAATCGCACAGGTCGACGAGGCAAGCTGCTTTCGAAGCACCATCGTGATGAGCTGTCTCTGTCCGGATGGGAGGGCTTGTAGGTCGGGGCGTCGCAGGTACTCGGAGATTTGATAGTAAAGAGTGTCCTCGGCCTTGGTCGGCGTAAATTTTTCCGTGTGCGGCTTACGTTCCGTGTACTTGATATATTCAAGCACCTGCTTTCGAAGCGTTCGCGTACAGATGGGCATGAGTCGTTCACGTAAATCTTCCAGTTGAGCCGCAGAAGGTGAACTTCCGAATTGCCTCTGAAAACTTTTTATGTCGCCGAAAATATGTTCGTCGATAAAGCTGGCTAGGCCGAACAACTCTTTGAGCGAATTCTGGAGCGGCGTGGCGGTCAGAAGCAATGTCGGAGTTCTTCCCAGCGTTCTCCGAAGGTCCTGGGCAATTACACCACTTTTTTGATAAACATTTCGAAGGCGATGAGCTTCGTCGATAACGGCCAAGTCCCATTGAATTTGTTGGACATAATCCGACTTGTTTCGGGCAAATTGGTAGGAACAAAGAACGATCTTGTCCGAGTCAAACGGATTCTGATTTCCAGCTTTAATTTCTTTGTTAAATGGGGCGGACTCCAAAATGACCGATGGCAGGTAAAACTTTTCTTGAAGCTCCTGCGACCATTGTTTTCGCAGGTTGGCCGGAAGAATGATAAGAATTCTGCGTTTGCGTTCCGCCCAATGCTGCGAAAGGACGATCCCGGCTTCGATGGTTTTCCCGAGGCCAACTTCATCAGCAAGGATTGCTCCACGCATCGGCGGCGACTGAAAGGCAAACAACGTGGCATCGACCTGGTGCGGGTTCAGCACAACTTGGGCATCCAGCAAGGCGTTTGATAAACGCTCCACCTTCTCCATTGAGCATCGCTGCATCAATTCGTAAGCAAATAACTTGGCGTGGTATCTGGTAAACATGGGAAAAAATGAAGAGGAGATACAACGAACTGAACCGAGCTATTGTACCACATTCCGAAGGTGGTTTCACCCCTATCACCCCTTCAAACAGTCAATCTGCGAGATTCACTTTCCGTTAAAGCCGAGAAGCTGGAGGGCTCTTCTGGGGGAATAGTGAAAATTTTCCGCCGTCTGCGTCAACGGTTCGCCCGGCTTTTGGACCAAACGCAACACCGAAAGAGCCGCGTTCGTCAACATCGCGAACGCCGGGCCCACGCCGGGACACTTCAACTAAAACCGTGCGTTTCGTGATTCCACGGCCGTCTTGAATTCCATAGGGACCTGTCGGCCAAAACGCTTGATGAGGCGACGGACGTTTCCTGATTCCATTTTCTTCCAACGTCAAACGGCCGACGGCATGGAATAGGTCGTCGGCCGTTTTTGTCGCGGATCCAAGCGATCAGAATGCCAGGCCGAGCGTGGCATGGTAGACCTGGCTCTGGTAATTCTTCGCCAGGTTCGCCGAATAACCGGCCGTGGCCGTCCACAAGCGGCCCCCTCGGCCCGTCCACGACGTTTTCAAATCGAATCCGAGATCGGCGGAATCACGCTCTCGTCCCACCGAATTCAGGTCGAACCCCTGTGGCACGCCCTCAAAAGCCGCCTGCGTTCCGAAATGGGAATCGCAATATTCGTGACGCCAATCCGCATGAAACGTCGCGGTCGCCCGCCGCATTTCAAACGCCTAGGCCGCTCCGAACACGCTTTCGAGCGATTCCGCATGTGTCCCGACAACGGAAGCCGGCAGGCCCTGTGCGGCATATTCCTGAACGGAATCCTGGTCGATATAAATGTACCGCAATCCGGCATAAGGACTCAAGCCGTCGACACGAACCTCATACAACACTCTACCTAAGACGGTCTGAAATTGGTCTTTTCTGACATTATCCAATCTGCGATACTTCGCGCTTTTCCACTCCGCATTTTCAGGGAGGAAGCGATGATTCGGATTGACATTGCGCCGGAAGATATTGTGATCATCAACCGCGAACGATTTTAGCATCCGCAGCCGTATATCATGGTCCGCGTGCACGTCCTGGCCCTTCACGCGAAAGGCGAAAACACAACGAGAATCGCGGAACTCCTCGGGCTCGACCGGAAGACCGCCCAGACATGCCTGCACACGTACGAAAAACACGGACTCGACGGAGTCTATCGTTACGACAAGCATGTGCCGACAAGTGAACTGGCAGGTTTTAGCGAATTGATCGAAGACGAGTTGGCGACAAATCCTCCGCGCAGCTCCGCCAAAGCCGGTGCGAAAATCGCGGAATTGACCGGCATCAAACGAAGCCCGACCCAGATTCGTGAATTTCTCAAAAAAAGAAATCGGGTGTCTGAAGACGGGAAGCCTCCCGGCGAAAGCCGATCCGTTTGCGCAACGGGAATTTCTTGAAAACACGATGTAGCCTGTCATCGCAGAGGCTCGGCGCGGCGACGCCGTGTTGTATTCCAGGGACGCCGCCCATTTTGTGACGGGTTCTTTTCTCTGTTATCTTTGGAGCAAGGCACGGATTTGTGTTCGTACGCCGAGCGGTCGCAAGCGATACAACGTGCTCGGGACGTTCGATCCGATTTCGCTTTCGATGATTTGCGTGACGAATACGATTAGCATCAATTCCTTGAGCGTTTGCGACCTTCTTTGGGAGATCGGTCTTCTTCATCCCGGGCGAAAGATCAAGATCGTTCTTGACAATGCGGCTTATCAACACGGCCTTTTCGTTCAGAAATTCGCCCGGGAGCTCGGCATCGAGTTGGTTTTTCGTCCGCGTTATTCGCCGAACCTGAACCTGATCGAGCGTTACAGGAAGTTCGTCACGAAGAAATGCCTGTACAACCGTTTTGACGAACGTTTCGATTTGTTTTGCGCGGCGATCGACGAATGCGTCCGTCACGGCGGCAAACACTCGACGCTGCCGAACTCACGTCATTGAAGACGCTGAAATTCCAGTCTCTTGAAAACATCCAATGTCTCGCCGTTGGAACGTAGAGGAGCCTGTTTTCCGAAGGTAAACAGGCGGTTCAAGCAGAAAACTCAACCGGCTTCGGTATAATTTATACCGAAGCAGGAGATGGGGGCCATTGTTTGGCGTCGATGAGCCGCTGAACGTACTTCGCAAGAATATCCGTTTCAATATTGACCTTGTCGCCGATTTTCCGTGCCCCCAGGGTCGTCACGCGAAGCGTGTACGGAATCAGCGCGACGCTGAAAAGGTCGTGATCGCAACGGACCAGCGTGAGGGAAACACCGTCGACGGCAACCGAGCCTTTCGAGGCCATTTGGACGGCCAGTTCCCGGGGAACGGAAAAATAATAATCCATCCAATCGCCGTGATCGTCGATTTTCACGAGGGTCGCCTGCCCGTCGATATGACCGCTGACGAAATGGCCGCCGAGCCGATCCCCCAAGGCAAGGGCACGTTCCAGATTGACTGGACTGCCGACGACCAATTCACCCAGGTTGGTTCGCGCCAGGGTTTCCGGTCCGGCTTGAAACGCCATCGTCGTACCCTCCATCCCGACTACGGTCAAACAGCAACCGTTGACGGCGACACTGTCGGCGACCTTGGTCGTCGCGGCGACGGTCGGCTCATCGATGACGAGTCGGACTCCGGGCGGTTCGGAAATAATCGCGGCCGTTCGGCCGAGTGCTTCAACAATTCCGGAAAACATGTGTAGGGCGGGGTTGGAGTATCTATACTGTAAACGGCCTGAAACGGTTCCCGCGCACAATCGCCTGCCGTTCGAACGCTCTGC
>DOMV01000142.1:0-285 GCA_003509805.1 Planctomycetaceae bacterium | reverse complement strand
ATTTGACCAAAATGATGGCCGTTTTCATCGCGTTTCCGGCGTAACCGCCAGTATAACCGTTTGTAAGCGGAAAAACAAGGGCGACCCAAACGGCGCTCGTTCGATGAAAGTCACACGTTTCGTCCCGACAGCATGGCGATGAGCGCGGCAAGGACGCCGGCAAGGAAAACCGCGGAAAACACCGCCGCGACGAACAGGCTCCAGAACCAAACGGGGACCAGGCGATACCACGGTGGAATCGCGACGGGGTCTGGGACCGGACCGGCGACGCGTTCGTGCGGCGGC
>DOMV01000454.1:2097-3463 GCA_003509805.1 Planctomycetaceae bacterium | reverse complement strand
GCGCATTCCGCTCATCAGGTCCGTCCGGCGGCGTCCCCGCGGACGAATCCGTTGACGAATCCGTTTGATAAATCAGCAGGTCGGGTCCCATCCAGCGCAGAATGAACGGATCGCTCCAGGTAATCAGTCCGAACGTAATGAAGGTGGCGACGACGACGGCGACTTTGATCGCGAAAAACAGCGTCGTGCGAACCGATTCGTGGTCGTTTTGCGCGACCAGCCGGGAAAACAGCGGGCTGACGGTATTGGTGAGCTGTTGAACGAGATTGCCGAGCGCGCCGGTAAAGGCCGTGACGACCGCCTTGTACTGGGCCACCACGGACAGATTGAGGAGGAGCCCGAGAATGAAAACCGGCATGGAACTCTTGAGAATGTCCGCCAGCATGGCGACGAAGGAAAAGGAACTGTATTTGAACACCTGCAAGAGCGAATCCCGGGTGATATACCGCCGGGAAATCCGCAGATTCGGGAAAACGCTTTTCGCGGCGAGATACCAGACGATCCCGTTTCCCACGGCAAGCAACAGGCTGGAAAGCGCGAGCGGGACAAGCAGGTTGCCGAAGACGGGCAGCAAACGGGAACCGAAGTAAAGAACAAGGAATGTGCAAAAGGAAGCGACGAGCGCGAACACGGTCTTCATCAGCGCGGCCAGGTCGTGACGCATGCTCCCGATCAACAGGCCGTTGAGGGCGCGGTAAGGCAATTCGATCGAAAATTGAGCGCCGATAATCAGTAAAACACGGCTGAACAGCGTCAGGTCGTCGATCGTCGTCCCGGGCTTGAGCCACGGAAGGACGCGCGTCGCGAAAACGATGAGGAGACAGGAAAGCAAAAAGATGATCGTGCCGAGAAACGCGAACAAAAAGAAGCCGGTATTGAAAAAACGGTTGGTTTCTTCATCGTCCTGTCGGCCGAGCGCCGCGGCGATGAACCGGGCGACCGCGGTGTTCAGGCCGAGTTCCAGGATCGAATAAGTCCCGACGACTTCGCAGGCCGTGAACCACAACCCGTAATCCTGCTTTCCGAGTTTGAGCATCATGTAAGGCGTCAACAGGAAAGAAATGATTACGAACACGAAATACGATCCGAACCGCAACGCGGAACCGAAAAGGAGTCGGCGGAGGATCGAATGGCCGTCTTGCATGAAAAAGGATATCCGTAAACGAAGTATTATGGCTCTCCAAGAAAACAGGCTTCTGAATCGTCGGCTTCGGGAAATTTCAAGGTTTTCAGTATAGACTGGAAACGCGGCGAAAACGGACATTCGGTCAAGTCTGCCTGCCGCACTCACTCGCCCCTAACCTCCGTTTGGATAATGACATAAACGTGTCGTTCGAGCGGCGGGCGATTGTGCGCGGGAAAAAAC
>DOMV01000454.1:0-2089 GCA_003509805.1 Planctomycetaceae bacterium | reverse complement strand
GCGACCATGCGAAGCATCGGGAGCCTGTCGCCCGTGCGGCTTGCACCTCTCCGTTCGCCGTTCCTTGCCGATGATCGAGATATTCCTGAAGCGCTTCGCTCCAATGCGGCAGCTCCCCTTCCGGGATACTCGTATCGACCGACCGTGGAGCAAGGAAACCGAACTCGGCATGCGAGATCGGCTCCAATTCAAGCGGGATTCCCGTCCGGGCGGCCAATTCCCGTACAAATTCATAAGGACTCGCGCTGCCGGCATTGGCTATCGCGTACACTCCCGTTCTTTCTCTTGCGATCAACCCGTGGATTGCAAGGGCCAGGTGATCGGTGTAAGTCGGGCTGCTCGTCATGTCGTGGATCAACCGGAAACGCCGCGTTCGGCGCATCGCGTTCAAAATCGTTTCGAGAAGATGTCCGCCGGAACGTTCCCCCATCGGCCCGAAAAGGGTCGAACACCGGACGATCAGGTGCTGTGGCCAACGGGCCGCCTCTTCTTCGGCGGCGCGTTTACTTTCGGCGAACACGGAATGCCCCCGTTCGCATTCCGCGCAGGAAATCTGCACGAGCAGGGCTCCGGAACGTTCGGCCGCCTCACGCAGGTGAACGGTTCCCCGTCGATGAATATGGTACGCGGTATTGGGCCGGCTTTCGAGCCAATCAAGATTGCCGAGACCCGCCGCGTTGACAATCACGTCCGGCCGCAAGTTCTCCAAGGAAGCGCGAACGAGAGACCGGCTCGCAAGATCGAAGTCCGGCAGGTCGACCGCGACGACGGAATCGGTAAACCGCCCGAAAACGCGGACGAGCGCGTTGCCGAGCAGGCCGGAGGAACCGACGACGAGGATCGTTTTGGGCGGCGGGACGGCCATGAATACGAAAAGGACGAAAGACCGGCAGGCAAGTATACTGGAAACGCGATGAAAACGAACGTTNNACGTTTGGTCAAGTCCGCCTGCCACGCTCACTCGCCCATAACGGCTGTTTATGTAAAGACATAAACGGATCGTTCGAGCGGCAGGCGGTTATGCGAGGGATTGTGCGCGGGAACGGTTTCAGGCCGTTTACGGTATAATCGGCAGACATGGGGGCTGCCGACCAAGAATCGACTTCGACGCGGCCCGGTTCCGGCGCCGATCAGGAATCCAGTTGCTCCATGATTGCGTCGGGAATACTGAAGTTCGACGAAACCCGTTGGATATCTTCATGATCGTCGAGCATTTCCATCAGCTTGATCACTTTCCGGGCGGTTTCGACATCGGAAACGTCGGCGGTGTCTTTCGGCACCAGTCCGAGGCTGGAGGATTCGGTCTCGATTTTTGCGGTTTCCAGCGCTTTGGCAAGCGAATCGTACGCTTCGGGAACACAGGTGATCTCAAAACTTTCATCGACGGCATCAACGTCGTCGGCTCCGGCTTCGAGGGCCAATTCCATGAGCGCCTCTTCCGCGACGGCCGATTGTGGTACGATAAAAACGCCTTTTTTCTCGAAGTTCCAGGAAACGCAGCCGGAAGTTCCCAGTTTGCCGCCGGCCGCTTCGAAAATTTTCTTGATTTCCGGGGCCGTCCGGTTGCGGTTATCGGTCACTCCCTCGGCAAGAATCGCCACACCGCCCGCTCCGTATCCTTCGTATACGACGTCGTCGAAATCGGCCCCTTCCGAATCGGCTCCCGTTCCGCGCCGAATTGCCCGCTGGATATTGTCTTTCGGTAAACTCACCGCCTTTGCCTCATCAATCGCGGCCCGGAGCCGGATGTTGTTTTCCGGGTCACCGCCGCCGAGCTTTGCCGCGATGATGATCGCCTTCGAGAGCTTGCTCCAAAGTTTTCCGCGTTTCGCATCGACAATCGCCTTTTTATGCTTGATTCCCGCCCAATGAGAATGTCCTGCCATAAATATCGCGTCTCCTTTTCGGGGCCGTTATACCGAAGCCGGTTAAGTTTCCGGCCGACCGCCCGTTTGCCTCCGGAAAACGAGCGACATGAAAGTCGGCTTCGGGAAATTCCAATAGTTTGCATTCAAAAACACCGGGCCGTCCGGGAATACAAATCCTGCACAATTCCCGGCTCGTGACTATACCGTAAACGGCCTGAAAC
>DOMV01000165.1 GCA_003509805.1 Planctomycetaceae bacterium | reverse complement strand
CACATTGGTCGAGCGCAGCCCTGGTCTCAAACTTGAAAATCGCGACGGAACACGCCCTATTTCAATTTCGGGGTCCCTCGGATTTCCTTTTTGTTCCGTCTTTCCTCTTCCATGCGACGTTCGTTTTCTTCCATTTCCTTGATCGTCGTTTTGGTCTTCAAGGAATGACGCTCCACTTTTTTGGCAAGCTCCCTGGGGTCGGCATCCTTGATTTTCTTGAGGACGATGTCGTCGAAATCGAGTTTCCCTCCGTCACCGAATCCGAACAGCATGACCCGGCCGAATTTCGGCGAGTATTTCGTATGGTTGGGCGTGAAATCCTGCGTGTGGGTTTGCCAAACCCCCGGTTTGGATACGTGCAGGTTTTGCTGCGAGCGATAAACCTCGCGGGTTTGTTGCCCGAATTTGTCGGCATAACCTTCCTGGAGGGCGTCCGGCGTCGGATGAAAGTCGGAATCCAGAACATCGGAGCATTTGATGAACACTTTTCCCGCCGGTTTGTCGCTGCGAAAACGGCATTGAAAACGATAGGTCGCCCCTTCCTCGACGACGAAGGGCCTGCAATAGTACATGCAGCCGGACGAACCGGCGACGGAGCCCGGCATGTCGAGCCGGATGATATGGTTGGCCGTATCCGTCGGGTCCGGAATCCATTTGATAAGGTTGCCGACCGGTTCCCGTTCCTGACCGCCGCGGCTTTCCCAACCGACCGGGATTCCGTTTTTCGCTTTTTCAAAATCGCCGCCGACGACAATGTTGGGCCCGGTTTTCCAGCGTTCTTCCATTTCGGGATCAATGCTCTTTTCGGGAACGATCCGCGCGACGAGGCGTTTCATCATCGGACCCACGTAATTCCCTTCGTCGGTCATCACCTCGGCGACCGCCTCGGTTCGACCGCTTTTCTCATAAATCAGCGTCGGCGGATCCGTCGAAAAATCGTAGCATTTCACCCAGACATCGTAGACTTCCCAGCGGTGTTCCGGTGCCCGCTCCATTTTTCCCCAGATGCCGATGTCGGCGCGAAAGGTTCCCGTGACCACTTTTTTCATTTCCTCAAGCGATGTTTTGTCGTTTGGCTTGAAGTTGATCATTTCACAGGCGGTCCGGACATCCTGCATCGATTCGGGGATGACGAAACGGTCCTTTCCTTCCCGGTTGAGTTTCCTCCAAAGCCCCAATCCGACCCGGCTGCCGTAATCCCCCTTGTCGAAAAGCGATTCCCAGTCGAACATGACGACCCGCTTCATCCGGGCGTATTGATCGGCTTCGTCCCGGACCTTTTTTTGGATATCGCCACTGTCGGTGGTGCCGTCGATGTCGGTGGCAGTCGTTTCGACCTCGACATCGTCATTCGGCAAGTCGGTATCGGCGGACTCCGTCGTCGCCTTGCCGGCGTCTGTCTTACCCGCATTGTTACCCGCACGGTTACCCGGATCGTTCTTCACCGTTTTCCCGCCGCCGATCACTTCCGGCTCTTCGATCGTGCCCTCGATTTTCGAAAGATCGTCCCCGTTGTTTTCGGCGAAGTCCCGATCTTCCTGGCACAATGCTTCGATCGGGATCATTTTTCCGGTTCCCGCTTTCGTCTGGATGCATACGTTTCCATCGTCCAGCGAGATGAATTCGCCTTCCGCAAGCACTTTTCCGCCCGCATCCTTCCAGACCCGTAGCGTTTCTGCGGCGCGGGCATTCACGCACAGGATCGCTCCGAAGAGGCAGCACGTCATTATGCCCGTCATGATCGACCGCCTTTTTTGATTTTGCAAAACACTCTTCAAACCGAAATTTTTTTGCATCTTTAACGCTCCCCGAAATGTATTGAATGCGATTGATATATACCGTAAACAGCCTGAAACTGTTCCCGCGCACAATCGCCTGCCGCTCGAACGATTCGCGTAATTACTTGCATTAACAAAAGTTGCGGGCAAGTGAGTGCGGCAGGCAGACTTGGTCAAATGTCCGTTTTCATCGCGTTACCAGCATACTTCGAACGGCATGATAATCCTTCCGCGAACAATTTCAGGCCGTTTGCGGTACAAAACGGGCGGGTTGAACGGACAACACAACCGGCTTCGATATGAAAACAACGGATTTCCAACAGGAAAAAGCCCGGCCCCGCTCCGGGTTTTCCGGCTGGAGACCTGACGAACGCCCAAAGATCAACAGTGATTGTATTCCATTGCCGGACAAGAATCCAGTCCCGCCGCTTTACAAGACGAACGAATCGTCGTATCATAAAGCGGACCGTAAAGGAACGGTTCTTCACGAGCTGCAAGGGCTCCGGTCCGCCTCGGACCTCCCGGCTTCGCGATCGCCGGTACGTATACGGGAAACGCGATGAAAACGGACATGTGGCCAAGCGGAAAGGGGTATGCCCGCAGCTTCCGGTGGATGCCCGGCCGGCCGTTCCCCGCTACGACATATCCCCACTTCCTTCCGATATTTGATAATTCATGTTACGAACCCCTTTGTATCGTTGGCACGTCGCGCACGGAGCCCGGATGGTCGAATTCGGCGGCTGGGAGATGCCGATCCAATACACTTCCGTCGTCGAGGAACATCGCGCGGTCCGTACGGCGGTCGGCTTGACGGATGTTTCGCACATGGGGCGTTTGATCTTCGAAGGTCCCGGGGCGGGCGCTTTTCTCGACTCCCTTCTTTCGCGTGACGTGAGCGCCCTCAAGCCGGGCCAGGTCCGGTATTCGCTGCTCACCGATCAACGCGGCGGGATCATCGACGACGTCCTCATCGGGTGTTTCGCGAAACCGGGGGAGTCCGCCGATTCCATGCGGGCGGGTTCCATTCAGGCCGGTTCCGTGCGATATGTCCTGGTCGTCAACGCATCGAATCGCAAAAAAGTCCTGGAATGGATCCGTCGGTATTTGGCCGATTCGGTTGCCCGGAAACCGGATGAAGAGGTCTTGTTCGCGGATACGACGACAGAGACGGCGATGATCGCAATCCAGGGACCAAAGGCGGTTGCGTTGATGCAGTCACATGTCGAGAACGCGCAAGTCGAGAACGCGCAAGTCGAGAACGCGCAAGTTGAGGATGCGCAAGTTGAGGATGCGCAAGTTGAGGATGCGCAAGTCGAATTCGATCTTGCGTCGATGAAATATTACAACGGCGCTTACATTCGACTGAAATCCGACTTGGGTGTCGAAGGTCCCGTTTTATTGACCCGGACGGGGTATACCGGGGAAGACGGCTTCGAATTGACGGTCCCCGCCGGGTCGGCCGAACACGTGTGGGATACGCTCCACGCATCGGGCCGTTCGGCGGCCCCCAGCTTGCTTCCCGTCGGACTGGGCGCACGGGACACGCTTCGTCTTGAGGCCGGTATGCCCCTTTACGGCCATGAAATGAATGAGGAAACCGACCCGTTCGAAGCCGGTCTCTCCTATGCCTGTTGCCTGGACGGAACTGATTATCCCGGTCGGGACGCCTTGGTCGCTCTTTCCGGGGCGGCATTGAAACGGGTCCGCGTCGGGATCATGCTCGATGAAAAACGCCCGGCCCGGGAAGGTTGTTCCATCCTGATCGAATCGGGCCAGAACGCATTTGACCAGAACGCATCGGGCGTGGAGTCGGGAAGAACCGTTCCCCGTCCGGTCGGCGTCGTCTCCAGCGGCAGTTTTTCCCCGACGCTTGGCAGACCGGTTGCCATGGGATTCGTCCCACCGGAATATTCTTCGCCGGGGCAGTTGGTTCTTATCGACATTCGTGGTAGAATGGCCTCCGGCAAGGTCGTTCCCCTCCCGTTTTACAAGAGAAAATAGATTTTTCAACATGGATAAAAACACGCTTCGCTATACTCCTTCGCATGAATGGGTTTACGTGGATGGCGACGCCGCGACCGTCGGCATTACCGATCACGCGGTCAAGGCGTTGACCGATTTGGTCTATATCGAGCTCCCGGAAGTCGGTCGAACACTCGCGGCGAACGAAGCGTTCGGCGAAGTCGAATCGGTCAAGGCGGTGAGTGATCTGCTCAGCCCGGTCGCCGGTGAGATCGTGGAAGTCAATTCGGAAATCGCCGACAACCTGGATGTGTTGACCGCGGACCCGTTCGCGCGCGGCTGGCTTATCAAACTTAGGCTCACCGCCCCGGTTCCGACGTCCCTGCTTGATCGCGCAGCCTACGAAAAGCTGGAGGAAGGCGAATAAGCGCCCCTGCAACACCACCGTTTGACACCCTTTCCATACCGCGAACGGCCTGAAACGACGGCCTGAAACGGTTTCCGCGAACAATCGTCCGTCGCTCGAACGAAACGTACAACCGGATATTTCCAAGGCGTATATTTACAAGGCGTATATTTACAAAGATGTTGCGGCGAGTGAGTGCAACAAGCAGTCTTCACCAAACAACCAATTTCACCGCGTTTCCAGTATAATCCGGTATCGATTTTCGCGCATGTTCCGTCGCACAGACGGAGACTGTCGCGTGTTTTTGGAGCAAATAGGCAAACTGAACAATATGGACAACATAAACACTTTTTCCGCCCCGCCGCGCACCACCCCTGTTTTACGGGTCGAAGGCTTAATTAAAATTTATGGGAAACGTCGCGTCGTTGACGGCGTCAGTTTTTACGTCAATCGCGGCGAAATCGTCGGGCTGCTCGGCCCGAACGGCGCGGGGAAGACCACCACGTTCCGCATTGTCATGGGCATCATCAAATCGGAAGCCGGCACCGTCCGCCTGAACGGCGAGAACCTGACGCGATACCCCATGTACCGGCGCGCGCGGCAGGGGATGGGCTACCTGTCGCAGGAGCCGTCGATTTTNNCCGAACGGGGCCGGCAAGACGACCAGTTTTCGGATGGCCTGCGGCCTGATCGACACGAACGGCGGTATCGTCTACCTGGACGGGAAAGATGTCACCAATTGGCCAATGTATCGCCGAAGTCGTGAGGGCGGAATGGGTTATCTTCCCCAGGCCGAGAGCGTTTTTCGCAATCTCTCGGTCCAGGACAATCTGCTCGGCGTCATGGAAATGCTCGGGATGCGGCGTCGCGTCCGGAAAGCCCGGTGCGACGAATTGCTCGAAAAATTCAAGTTGACCCACCTGCGACGGAATCGAGCGAGCGGCCTCTCGGGCGGGGAGCGCCGCCGNNAAAATCATTTTGCTCGACGAACCGTTCGCGGCCATCGATCCGATCACGGTCCACAGCATCCAGGAAATCATCCGGCAACTCTCGCAGGAAGGCATTTCGATTCTCGTTACGGATCACAAGGAGCGGGAAACGCTGCAAATCACGCAGCGCAGTTACGTGATTCGATCCGGCCAGGTTCTTTGCCACGGGACGCCCGAAGAAGTGCTCAACAACGAAGAAGCCCGAAAGGTTTATTTCGGCAACGATGTCGCGGTCGGCAATTCAACGGTTCACCTGCCCCCTGCGCAACATGCACTCCCGCCTCAAGCCGCGCCCCCGAACGCGCCCGGCTTGCAACCGGGTGTGAAGTCGGGATTGCAGTCGGGATTGCAACCGCGTCCCGGCTTTATCCGACCCCGCCCGAAACCGGTCGAAACGCTACGGACCGACCGACCGGAAGCGGTTCCCGCGCCTCCGCGCAAAGTCGAACCGATGCCGGCGCGGCC
>DOMV01000164.1:29333-41667 GCA_003509805.1 Planctomycetaceae bacterium | reverse complement strand
GGTGTGTTTGTGACAGGTGTGTTCGTGACAGGGGTGGTCGTGACAGGGGTGGTCGCCGCTTCTTTTCGGGCCTTTTCTTCGAGATGTTTTTCCAACGTTCCGTCGCGGGCAGCCTGCTTGATATCGTACAACTCGGCGGTAATCTCAGCCTTACGGCGCTTGATTTCGGCGATGCGTTCCTTTTCCTCCTTCGACAGGAGGAGATTGCTGACAAATCCCTCCATCTTCTGCGGGGTATCGTCGAAGACCCGCTCTTCTTTCGGTAAAACGACCGGCTTGTTGTCCCCGATCGCGGAATAATCGACCCGGGGCATCTGTCTCGCTTTTTGCGTTCCTGCGTCGAGTCCCCGGACGCCGTAGCCGCCGTCGTCGGACAGTTCGACCTCGTATTTGAATTTCGGGTCAACCTTCCGGATTTCATTTCGCTTGCCGCAATCGGGACAGCAGGTCCAGAGTCCTATGTATTTTTCCGGGGCATAAAACCGCAACCGGCAGGCGGAACAAATGAGATGGACCGTCGGGACGTTCGGGTCGAACGGATCCTGCGGGGCGAGCGGCCGGTCCGCTTCATCGTCGATCGGGACAAGGGAAAGGTCGTCGTCGGGCATGATAAATCGGCGGTCTCGATTTTTTCAACGGTTTTCAGTCTAGGACGGCATTCAGGAGCATCGCGGATTTCAATCGTCTTCGTCTTCCGCCCGTCGCATCTCCTCGGCGATCATCAAGGCCCAGGCGTGACGGCCGAGCAGGCGGAAGTACAGGAGGACGATCATGGCGAACAGGGCGACCAAGAACGACGCGGCGACACCGAACAGGATGGGTGAATGTTGCACGAAACCAGTCGGCCACGCGAGGACTTCCGGGAGTAAAAGCACGAAAAAGGAAAGCAGGTAGAAGGTGCCCCAGCGCAACGGTGTGGCCGCCAAACTCCGGAACACGTTGAAGGAAATTGGGTTGAAAAACGAGCCTGACTCCATGCAGCCCAAAAAAAGGATCGGAAAAATCAGCCAATGGGAGAGCCGCATTGCCAGGTAGGCGATCACGAGCGGATGATCGAGCGGCATTCCGTCCATTTCCTTCATGGAAACATACGGCCCCCCCTGATCGAATTGATCGACCGTCCCGGGAACCAGCAGGGGCGCGGCAGGAACCGTCAAAAAACCGGGAATCGTGGCCGTCAACGACAAGGAAATGATCCAGGCGGCCAGGCCGACACCGCTCACGTAGTCGTATTCGGCCGTTTCGCCCCATTCGTCGTCCCCGCCGGCGCTGGCGGTAAACAGGCTCATGGCGTATGAGGCCAGCATTCCGCCCCAGACGGAAGTACACACGAGTTGCAGGGCCGTGAAGATAAAAAAATACACGAGGTACACGCCGCCGATCATCAACGTCTGCATGGCGCCGATCCAGAGGAACCCCGAAAATAGCGCGGTCACGAGCATGCCCGAGAGATGAGCGACGATCCGAAAATCGCAAAACGGTTTCAAGAGTCCGGAAACCAGGGGAAAACGCGGCAGGAGCTTACGGCCTTTTCGCACGAGCACCCGTTCCGCCCGGGTCAGCGTACGTTTACGCCGGTTCATCGGTTGATCGTAATCATCCCGGGGCAACATTCCGTCCGAAGGCGTCGATCGCGTTTCCGCCGCAACAGGCGGTCCGGGGAGGAACGATTCGTTTGAAACCGGCGCCGCGGGAAGCGGTGGAGCAGGCGGCGTCCGGTGTGACACGGGCAAAGGAGAGGACGCTTTTATCGAAACGATTTTCTTTTCCGGAGACACCGTTTCCGTTTCAGCCGTTTTTTCAGGACCGGGTTTTCGTGTGTCGGTCCGGGAAGGCAATGCCCGTTTTTCCCCGTGTTTTTCCGTGTGTTTTTCCGAGGCGGCTCCATGTGCCGGTCGTTCCCGCAACGTTTCCTCGCGAATTTGTCGCACCCTGGCTTCGCGACTGTAATTTTCGGGAATTTGCGGCGTTCCGGCCGGGGAAATCCGGTTCAACTCGCCGGCGGCGCCGCGAATCGCCTCCAAGGCGGCGGCCGCGGAGGAAGAGTGATCGAACACGGGAACCGGTTTCCCGCCGTCGGGATTCCAATGTTCCCGGTCGAGCGAACCGTCCACGTAACGATAATCGACACCGGCGCGAACCGACGGCCTGTCGAATTGCGATTGGTCGGAAACGCCGTATGCTCCGCCCGGCACTTCGTAAACGATTTTTTCTTTTTCCGGGACATCGGCGATCAGGGTTTCACGACCGCAGTCGGGACAAACTTTTTTTTGCCCGATTTCGGACTCGGCGGCATACATCCTGGTGGCGCACAGTTCACATACGACGGGTACGAGCCGGGTTCCGGGAGAATAGGAGGCATCGGCGATTTCATAAGTGCTGCCCCCCTCGAAGCGTTGTGCCTGGTGCGGACCGGAATCGTATTTTTCGGCCATTTTTCGGGCAATCGTCCGCGTATTGCAATCGGGACAAACAAGCATCGCACCGATTTGATCCTCGGTCGCGTACATGATCGTCCCGCACAGACGGCACCAGACGGGAAAACTCTTCCGTGAAAGCGCCGGATCGGACGGTACGGAATCGTCCTGGACACCGTAAACCCCGACCGAGGGGACGTGGGAAGGCAGCGACGGAGGAATCGCGCGCCGCGCCGTTTGATGCGTATCCGGGACTTTGACGATTTCGATGGGTACGACGACGTTTGTTCCGCAATCAGGGCATTCGATTTCCTTTCCGACCATTGTCGGTTCCGCGGCCAGCATGGCCCTGCAAACCGGGCATGGAAACGAAGCGACATGACGGTGCTGCATTTCGCGCACATCGATCGGGACGGCGTCGACCTCATAGGTGTTGTTTTCCGCATGAACCGCGGTTTCGTTTTTCGATTTGACGGTACTCTCGGCGGGCACGATCAATTCGAAATAACATGCCGGGCAATACATTTTGCGCCCGACGGCGTGATCGGAGGCTTTCACACCATGATTGCATCGCGAACACCGGAATCGTATCGGCATGGGAAAATCACCCCAACGTGGTTGAGCCGTTTGAAAAAGAGGCAAAACGAGTGATTTGCCGCGATTTCAAGCGTGTCTACTGGAAACGCGATGAAAACGACCGTTTGGTCCAAGTCCGCCTGCCGCATTCAGGAACGAGCGGCGACGAGCTCCTTCCTGAACGCATCTCTTTCTTTCCAAACGGTTTCGAACAATTCCCGGTCGATCGGATATTCACCGAAATACACTTTTTCGAACAGGTACATCGTCTCGCAATAATAATGCCGCAACCCGGCGCGGGAATGGAGTTCCCAGGCATATTCGTGATTTGTTTTACCGCGGTGCAGGCGGATCGATTCGGCACGGTCAAGCTCGACGAGCATGAAACTGAAATAAAGGATCAGGGCGTTCCTCCAATCCCCGGAATCGACGGCCCGGTTTGCCGCCGCGAGCAGGTCGGCATAATCGGCCTGGGCTTCCTCCGGCAAGGTCTCGATGCGGCGCCGCTTCTCCGCCGCTTCCCGTCGTGCTTCCGGCGAAAGAAAATCGGCGCCGAACCATTTCTCCAAGGCGTAACGTATGAGGAAATAGGTCGCCAAAACAATGATGACCAAGAGCAGGAAGGCGCATCCGTACAGGATCGGCTTCATCCAGCCGAGGTCCGGCCAGGAAAAAGTTGATTTGGATGGAGGAGTATCCCTGGGGAAAGGAACCGCGCGGACATGATCGGTTCCGGCCGAATACCACGGATAAGTGGGAAGCACGACTTGCCGCCCGAGCGCGCGTCCCGCCGTTTTGACAGCCGCGGCATCCGTTTCGGAATCGGTCACAGCACGCGCCGGTTCCTTTTCCCCGGCTTTGCGATTCGGTTGATCGTGGTCCGGTTGATCGTTGCCCGGCGTTTCCTCGTCCGAGTTTTCCGTTTCCGGCTTCTCGTTTCTTTCCGCACGCCTTTCCGCGGCGGGCCGTTTCGGCGACGTGGTTTCACCGGGATTTTCGTCGACCGCGTTTTCCGGTTCTTGTTCCCATCGAAGATACTCTCTTTGAGGGGCGTCATATTCGACGACCTCTCCCGTATCGGGCGCCCATCCGACGGCTTCTCCCGCCACAACCGTGGCGGAACCCGCCCCGAACAGCGCCCCCAGCAGGAGCATTTGAAGGAACGGGGAATTCCTTTGCATCCTGCCCCGTTCGATTCGGAAAGTCAAATCGACATCCCAACCTTCTTTTTCAACGCGAAGGTCTATATATCGGAGGAATTGCAGGATGGCGATAAACCAGAGCAGAAACCAAAGCAGCACGGGAACGACATTTTGAATGTAGAAGGCGATTTCCCCGGCCCGTTCTTCCGCGATACGGCCGAACGTCGCCCGGACGAGCATCCATGCGACCAGGACCAGCCCCCCGCAGATCCAGGTCCCGAAAATCAGCGAGGCAAAAAAGAAGGCGATCGTTTCCCCGGCTTGGCCTTTGTGCAATTGCCGGGTACGGCGTATCGTCGAAGAAGGACGTTGCGGGGTACGTCGAAACGGCGTTTTTTCCAACAGGATCACTTCCGGCAGAAAAAGATGGAACAGGAACAACGGAGCGAGCAAAAGATGGAAAACCATCAACTGCGGCATCGCGGCAAACCATTCCAAAAACGCTTCGAAAAGCGTCGGTCGTCGGTCCCGGCTGAATGTGCGCAGCCCCATCCAACAGCGCATCAACGACGATGCGAACGGCAGTTCAAGGATCATCAGGCCGAGCAACGCGATCACGTAGAGATAAAAACCGTAATATTCGTTCATGTCGTCGAGCCCGACCCAGTCGGTCGGCGAACCGAGCAGCAGCCGATTGAGCAGAAAAAAGAGGATCGCGGGCGGAAGAAAAAGCGTCAGCAGCGCAACGCATTCCAGGCGGCCCATTTTCAGCGCAAGGTCGATCAACTCCGCCAAGGTCCGTTTTCGAATGACGATCGAATGTTGGTCCAGTCTTTCGTACATGTGCGATTCATACATGTGCGCATTGTACCGTGGTGTGAACCAAAAGAAAATCAGGGGGCGTGTTTGCCGCACAGGAAATCGGAGCCGAATCGGAGCTGTGGCACGTCAGGCATCGCATGTCAGGCATCCGTCCCTGTTTGTGAAGAATGCCCGGCTCGTAAAGAACCGCTACGTGACGGGCGCAGCTCTGATTTGATTATCCCGTTTTTTCCTCTTGTCCGGTTTTGTGGGAATTGTTAGAATCCCGGCGACAAGTATCGTCCGTCGAAAGTATTGTCCGCTGAGAAGAGACGGGAAACGCGGTGCGAACGAACATTTGGTCACGTCTGCCAGCCGCACTCGATCGTCCCTAACTCTTGTTTATCTAATGATATAAACGGATCGTTCGGGCGTCGGGCGAGGGTGCGTGGGAGGAGTGTCCCGCCGTTTACGGTATACTGTCCGCCGCAAGTCCGAAATCGCAGGGAAATCATGTATAACCATAATGAAATACTGAACTTGGGACGCGAGATCATTTGTAAGGAAATCAAAGCCCTGGAAACCGTGGCGGAACAATTAAGTGATTCCTTCGCCGATGTGGTTGACTTGTTTCTGTCCCTGAAAGGCTGTCTTGTCGTTTCCGGGATGGGAAAAGCGGGACTGATTGCCCAAAAAATTGTCGCGACGTTCGCATCAACGGGAACACCTGCCCATTTTCTCCATCCCGCCGAAGCCGTGCATGGCGATTTGGGAAGAATAGGAAAAAGAGACATGGTCCTCATGCTCTCGCAGAGCGGCGAGACCGAAGAAATCGCTCGCATTTTGCCGGCGATCACACAAATGAAGGTTCCGATCGTCGCGATAACGGCTTCCGTCTGGAGCACGCTCGGCCGTTCCGCCCAACTTGTTTTGCCGATCGGGACGTTGGTGGAAGCCGATGCCCATAACCTCGCGCCCAGCACGTCGACGGCCGTCATGCTGGCCCTTGGAGACGCCCTGGCCCTGAGTGTGAGCAAAATACGCGGGTTTCGCAGCGAGGATTTTGCCCGTTTTCATCCCGGCGGGGCGCTTGGTCGCAAACTCAGCCGGGTCGAGGAAACGATGCGGCCGTTCGGGGCGTGTCGAATGGCCCCGGACAACGAGACGGTGCGGGAAATCTTCTCCAAACACCAGGTTCCGAATCGACGCAGCGGGGCGATTTTGTTACTGAATCCGGCAGGCAGGCTTTCCGGGATTTTTACCGACAGCGATTTAGCCCGACTTTTCGAACGGCACGACGAGAACCGACTCGACCGGCCGATCTCGGAAATCATGACCCGGAATCCGCGTACGATTTCCATTGCCGCCCGGACCCGGGAAGCGGTCGCCCTGATGGCGAAATTCAAGATCAGCGAACTGCCCGTCATCAATGACGGCGGTTTTCCCCTCGGCATGATCGACATTACCGATGTTCTCGCCTTCTTTCCTGAAATGATGGAAGAAATAAAGCCCTTCGTCGCGGAAGTGGCCTGATTTTTGTTTTTGTATTTTTCCAGGCCGAAATGATTGTTTTCCGCGAAAAAGTTGACTTATCGACAGACGACTTCCCATGTTGGCACGTTTTCTCGTCATGCTGAACAGTTTCCTGGTCGTACTGGGGCTTTACCTGGCTTACGGCTGGGTCATTGTCCCGCTCGTACTGCCGGTGGTCGAGATCAAGGAACGTCCCCTCGCGCGGACGGGATTAAACGATCAACGGGAAAAATACCTTTCTCTTTTTCCCAAGGACGCTTGGGAACGGACCTCGGAACAATTCAAAATGGTGCGGACCGGCGAAGCCGTCGTTTTCTTTCAGACACGCGAACAACTTCCCGACAACAAAATCAAGGTCAGCCCCTGCACGATCCTGCAACTGGCCGGAGGCGAATTGATGCCGGAAGAGGAACGCCTTCGACAATCGATCATGATCCGGACGCTGGATTACGCGGTTCTCGAATTCGACCGCTCGATCGAGGGCGACAAGATCAAACTGGCAAAAGTCCAGCGCGGCGAACTGGCCGGCATCGTCACGATCACCAGCGATATGAAGGAACCCGGCCCGGAAGATGATCTGCGCGTCGTCACGGAGCAGGTCGTCCTTACAGAAAAACCGCGGATTACGACGATCAGCACGATGAAAAAGGTCGATTTCAAACTCGCCTCCTACCAGGGACGCGGCGACGTGCTTACCATCGAACTGGTCTACGCCAATCCACGCAAGCCGACAGGTCCAAAGGAGTTGAATAAAATTCAGTTGCTCAATCTGGACGAGTTGACCCTGGGGGTGGACGCCGCCACGGAAGGTTTGTTTGCCTCGGCCGCCCCTCAAGCGAAAATCGCCGGCGACGCGGATGAGAAAAAAAGGCGGCAACGGGTCGAACTGCGGGGAGAGGACGCATCCGTTCTGCATATAACGTGCAAACAAGGTTTTTTGCTTTATCCCGATCCCGAATCGCCGCCGCGGCAGGCGAAAAGATGGATTGCCCAATTTCTGGACGACGTTCATGTCGTCCGCACCCGGCCGAACGTCAAAAATGCCCTGCCGGATACGATCGATTGCGGCGAGCTGCTGATTTATCTTTGTCCGAAGGACGGGGCGACGGCGGGTCCGAAAGCGGCATCCGGGTCGGAAACCGCGCCGGATAACGCCAACGGGATGAACATGCTCGGCGCGTTGGAAATCACGCATTTGCTGGCGCGATGGAGCGAAGCCAAACCGGCCGATTTGGGCAAACCGGCGAAAGCGGCCCAATTCGCGAGGATTCATTCTCCTTCCCATGACGATTTTCGCGCGGAAGGCGAACAAATCCGGTACGACTTGCACGCGAACCGGGTTGAGATCAAGAAAAAACGGCCCGAACTGCCTCCCGTCAAACTTTCCGCGCGGGAAGGAACCCTGTCCGTCCATGCCGAGGAAGTGACCTACCAGATGGGAAAAGACGGAGAATTCGGTGTGCTCACCGGGAGAGGCAACGGGATCATGCGGGGAATCGTCGGAGGAAAAGACGCCCCGAAAAAAATCGCGTGTACGTGGAACGCCCTCGACGTGCGATCCGACAAACGCGAGAAAGACCAAATCCTGATCACAATGAATGAAAAAGTCGGCGTCGATCTGGAAACCGTCGGAATCATGAATGCCGACACGGCGCTCATCTGGTGCATTCAACGGGCTCCGGTTCCCGCGAACTCGCACCGGGGCGAAAACGACGCGGACAAGGCGGGCGAGACAGGCAGGACGGAGCTCGTGCCGCACAGGGCCCAGGTTTACGGCAACGTTCATTTCAAGACCCGGGAGGGAACGTGCGATGTCAAGCAGATGGACGCTTATTTTTTCGATATCGAACCGGATGGCACGGTTCGAAAATCGGATGCGATTCCCGAATTCATGCAAGGGAAAGCCGAGGACCGGTACCCGCATACCGGGGGATTGGCCGAATTCCAGTCAGTCGGATTACAGTCGGCCGGATTACAGTCGGCCGAATTCCGACAGCGAAACGGGCGTGAAACGGATCGCTTTTCGAACGCCACCCTGAGAGTTGCAAGCCACGCGGCCACCTTGCCCGGGGAAACGTCCACGGCCCAGCCCGATATCCGCTTGGTACAATACCAGCCCCTGAACGATGCGAACAGGCAACCGATTCTCCCGGCGCTCCCCCTTCACGATACAGGCGGGCACAGTGTCGGTGGGCACGGTGTGNNGTCGGTGGGCACGGTGTCGGCGGGCACAGTGTCGGTGGAGCCGGAATGACCGGTCCGGTATCCGGTGACAACGCAGCCCGAAGTCCACTCGCCGTTTCCAATGCCGTTTCCGATGTCGTTCCCTTGGCGTTGACACCGCAACATGTTAATGATTCGCATGTTACGCAACATCCGGTTTCGACGGAACGGGGATTCCTGGGGACACTGAACGGGGGTTCCCAAAAATCGGTTTTTGCCGTCAAAGGGGAACAAATGCATTTACGTGTTCGCCTGGCCCAGGGAAATGTCGAAAAAACGCGGGCAGTCCGTCCCGGCGAAACGGAAAGTAGACAACAATCCTCCGGAGCACATGAACAAGGCCGTGATGAACTTGCATCCCATGAACTTTCATCCATCGAGCTGATTCGCATTATCGGGGATGTCAAAATCGAGGAGACCATGCTCGACGGCAATGCATCGCAGGCGATTACGATCCTGGGCAAGGAGGTATACGTCTGGGAGCCGGGTTCCGAGTCAATGGTGCTCAAAATCGTCGGTGAAGCGTCCCGTTCGGCGATTTTTCGAGGGCAGGGGATCGAAATGGTCGGCTCGAACATCAACCTGAGCCGTCCGGCGAACCAGATATGGGTTAATGGAGTCGGGCAATTGAACGCCGATCTCGGTTCCGAAGGAAGAACGGATATGCCGGGATCGTTTTTCGCTGCCAAACCGCGGGAAAAGCGGACTCCGGCACCGACAGCCGCACTGACAGCCGCACTGACATCCGCACCGGGCGGAACGGCGTCCGGCGTGGAAAAACCGGCCGGGGCGAACGAAAAACTGTTCGTCCGTTGGAACAAGGGAATGCAGTTCAACGGACAGGTTCTCCTTTTCGAAGGGCAGGAAGACAGTCTGGGGGAAGGGGTCAAGATTTTTTCGCAAAACCAGCGGATTTTTGCGGAAAGTGCGACCGTTCACCTGAACCGTTTCTTTTCTTTCTTCGATTCAGACCCGAATGAGGAAGCGCTGAGTGCGGAAACCATCGAATGCAAGGGCCGAAAAGTCTGGCTCGTGCGGGAGGAATTCGACAACCTCGGCAAACTCGAATCCCGCGACGAAGCGGAATGCGTCCGCCTGGTCGTTCATGTACCGACCACGGAATTCGAGCTGAAGGGGCCCGGTCGCCTTCGCCGCGTGTTTGCCGAAAGTTCCGGGAACCGATTGGACGGATTCGCCCTTCCCGGCCGGCCAAACACACCTGCACAAGATCGTTCCGTGCAAGGTCGTTCCGTACAGGGTCGTTCCGTACAGGGTCGAACGAATGAACAAGATGACGGAGGGATCACCCTGGTCGATGTGACGTTCTACGACCGGGTCGTCGGCAACCAGGTGAACAAGACGGCAACCGTTTCCGGTCAAATCACTTGCGTTTATTATCCGTTAAACGATTGGAATGAGAAGGCCGACACGGACAATTTGAACGAAGTCGCCCGACGCGGCATGAGCATGAAATGCAACCGGCTCCACGTCGTCCAGATGTTCGAGCCCTATTCCTCCATCGAACTGACCGCCTCGGAAAACACGCGAATCGAGGGGAACGGGTACTATGCAAAGGCCGAGTCGATCAAGTACAATCAGGCCAAGGAGCTCGTCATTCTCGAAGGGAGTGCGACCGTCGACGCCCAACTGTTCAAACAGGAGGCGCCCGGTTCTTATTCGCGGATTCCGGCCCGGCGTATCGAATACAACTTGAAAAACAGAACCCACAGCACCAGCGGCCTCAAGGGGGCGAATATCATCTCCTTCTGAACGATGCCGGGATCGATTCGGTTTTCGAATCGAATGACGTGCTGGATTCCGGGCATCTTTCCCCATCGTTGTTCCCATGTTCGGCAATATTTTCTGGAATGTCGTCCGCTTTGGTTTGGCCGCGGCCTTTCTGGTGCTTTTCTTTTACCTGGCGTTGGCGCCCAAGACGTATTACACCGATGCCGTCATCGAGGGAGACAGCATGGGCACTTTTTATTCCATCAAAGTCAGTGGAATTCCCATGACGGTCGACAACCGGGAACTCTCCCGGGCGATTCAAGAGACGCTCGACCGCATCGACCGGGCGATGTCGACCTATAAGCCCGACTCCGAGGTATGCCGTTTCAACGCCTCCGATTCGACCGACTGGTTTCCGGTTTCTCCCGAAACGGCCGCGGTCGTCTCGCTGGCCCTCGATATCTCGACATTGACCGACGGCGCTTTCGATATTACCGTCGCGCCGCTTGTTCAACGATGGGGTTTCGGTGCCGGCGCCGATTCCCGGAGTCGTCCTCCCGGCGCGGAAGAACTGGAAACGGTTCGCAACACCGTCGGTTTTCGGCATTTGCGCGTTCATCCCGATTCCGGCGCAATCAAAAAGGATATTCCGGAATTGCAGATTGATCTCTCGGCCGTCGCCAAAGGTTATGCCGTCGATCAAGTCGCCCGAACGCTCGACACGCTGAAAATCGACTCCTACATGATCGATATCGGCGGCGAAGTCCGTTGTCGCGGCGCCAAGATGGACGGGAGCCCCTGGCGTATCGGAATCGAGGTTCCGCAGCCGGACGTCCCCGGCGCGGATCCGAATATTTTCATGGCCGTGGAACTCAAGGACGTCGCGTTGGCGACCAGCGGCGATTACCGTGATTTTCAGGAGCGTGACGGTGTCCGATATTCGCATATCATCGATCCGCGAACCGGCGAACCGACCGAACGGACCCTGCCCGGGGAAGCGGTACCGACGGAACGGCTCGGCTCCGTTTCCATTCTCGATCCCAGTTGTGCCAGGGCCGATGCGCTGGCAACGGCTTTTTTTGTTCTCGGGGAAATCCGGGGACTCGAATTGGCGGAACGCGCGGGAATCCCGGCTCTTTTCCTCAGCCGTTCCACGGATGTTTCCAAGCCGATTCGTAAAGCGGCCAGCCAAACGTTTCCTCGATAATCCGTTTCAGGATGATTGCGATGGAAAACGATCGTTGAAAAGATCGACCAGGCGGACCGCGATTTCTTCGGGAGTTCGACCGTCCGTATCGACGGCATGGTGCGCCGTTGCCCGGTAGAGCGGGATCCGGGCTTCCAGAACGGCCCGGATTTCTTCGATCGGGGAAAACGTCGTCAAACTCGGTCGCCGCGCAGCACTGGTCGCATCACCGTTAATGCGGCGGTCGATCACCTCCGGGCTTGCGGTCAGCCACACCACCGTACTGCCTTCCCGCATTCGGTTCCGTGTCGATGCACGCAGGACGGCCCCGCCGCCGGGAGAGAGAATCATGGGGCCACCGTCAAGTAATTCGGCGATGATCGTTGCCTCCAGATCGCGGAAATGTGCTTCTCCGTCTTCGGCAAAAATTGCGGCAATACTCTTGCCGGCACGGCGTTCGATTAACGGATCGCTGTCGAAAACCGGCAAGCCGAGCCGTTGACCGAGCAAACGGGCAAGCGTCGTTTTACCGGTTCCCCGGTAGCCGATCAGGGTAATCCGTCGCGGGGGCGGCAGGAGAGTACGATCGTCTTCGCGCATCATGAGCCCGTCATGGTTGATATACCGTAAACGGCCTGATAATCCTCCCGCGCACAATCGCCTGCCGCTCGAACGATTCGCGTAACTACTATACTGAAAACAATCGAAATTTCCCGAAGCCGACTTTC
>DOMV01000164.1:0-29318 GCA_003509805.1 Planctomycetaceae bacterium | reverse complement strand
CGGGCTGTGTTTACCGACGACTCAACCGGCTCCAGTATAACATTACCAAAAGTAGGGGGCGCGTGAGTGCGGCAGGCAGACGTGACCAAATGTCCGTTTTCATCGCGTTTCCAATGTACCCGCACATCGAAACGTAAAAAACCGGCGGTTATGCCGCCCGTTTCCGGTCGAGGACTTCGGCGACCTGGGACTGGAGAAGTTTGATTTCCTTTTCCGTCTCGGCGCGTTCGGCACGGCAACGTCGAACCAGGTCGTCGACCGCGGCCTGGCGGCGTTCGAGTTCCTCCTCTTTTTCCCGGAGCTGTTTTTCCCGCTCCGTGATGAAAAGTTCGCTCTTGGCGGCCCATGCGTCGAGTTCTTCACGGCGCTGGAGCGTTTTCTCGTGTTGTTCGAGAATCTGTTCCCGGGCGGATTTCAATTCCCGCTTCTGCTGATCGAGTTTGCGAACGGCATCCTGGTATTGTTCGGCCAACCGGCCGCGAATCCGCGTCAGCGATTCCTTCAGTTCCGCCGGGGCGCTGTCGCCGGCAAGCCGCAACCAGAGCTCTTCCGTGGCAAGGCGGATTTCCAACGTTTCGCGATGCATCCGGCCAAGCTCCTCGCGGGAACGGTCCATGGCGAGCCGCATGTGTTCGACCTTCTTGTTCTGCTGCGACAATTCCGTCCGCTCCTCTTCCAAACGCCTCATGGAAATCTCCTGCGCATCCCGGAGCCGAATCCGTTCCGCCTCAATCGTTTTCTGCATCTGGTGACGTTCACGAACAAGTCCTTCACGCATCCGGGCCGCCTCGGCCTGGGCGTCGAGCACCTCTTTTTCCATTTCCTGGAGGCGCTCGTATTTCCGGGAATCCGCAAGCACGATTTTTTCACGGCTCTTGAGATTTTCATCCATCGCGGTCAATTCCAGCTCCCGCTGGTGCTGCCGGGCCTCGGCCTCATTGAGAAAGCGTTCCTGTTCGAGCGCTTTCGCATTCCGGGCGGTCAACTCTTCCTGGCGTTCTTTTCGAAGCTGTTCGAATTCGGCCCATTGGTTTTCAAAGGCTTCGCGCCGCATATTCCATTCCGACTCGGCCTGGCGAATGATGTTTTCACGGGCTTTGATCTGTTCTTCACGCCGGGCAAACCGGGTTTCCGCCTCGGTGCGACGTGCCGCGTTCTCCTCGTCGAGACGCTGTTCATAACGTTCGAAATTCTTTTCCAGTTCCTGCTTTTTGGCCTCGAATTGCCGGTCGTTTTCCACGACGTGGGCGTCGAACCGCGATTGAAGCTCCTCCCGTTTCTCGTTCCACATCTGTTCGTTGCGAACCGTCTTCTCGAAATAATCGCGTTCGAACCGCTTCAATTGTTGCTCGAACTCACGCTTTTCCTCGCTGAGCCGGACAAGAAAATCGTTCTCGACATCGTCGCATTTCTGTTCGTACCGCTGCTGGTAATCCGCCTTGTATTCGCCGAGCCGGATTTCCAATTGCTGCCGGTATTGCTCCATGTTGACGGTCAATTCCCGCTCCCGCTGGGCCGCGATTTCCTGGAGTTCCCGCTCGCGCCGCGCAAGCCGGTCCTCCATCTCCGCTTTTCTCGCCTGGAGCTCGATCCGCTCGTTTTCCAGTTGGTTGCGGTCCAAGCGAAGACGTTCTTCCTGGGAGAGTTTTTGCGATTCGAGGATCGCCTCGCCTTCTTCAAGCCGTGCCTCGCGATTGGCAACCTCGTCCATTTTCTCCTTCAAGGAGAGCTTGGTGTTGCGCACAAGCGTCTCGAATTGAGCCATCCGGGCATTCAATTGGTTTTCGCGATGGTCCAATTCCTCCTGGCGGACCATCTCCGGCGGGGAAACCGACTCATTCAAAAAAGAAGGACGGACATGCGGAGCATGGGTGTGGCATGTTCCATGCGGTGTGTGAGTCGGATGGGAGGAAAATGCGGAAACGGCGTCCTCATTTCGATAAGGAGAATGCCGCGAAGAGGAAGTGTCAAAATAAGCAGATCGTGCAATATGGGACAATTGCAGTTCCGAAACGGCATCCCATTCCGCTTGGTTGACGACACATGTTGTTTCGCGGGCATGGGCACTCCGATTTCTTCCGGATGCGCCTGATGTTTTTTGCGCAATACCCGGATGATAAAAGGAATGCGGCATGTCGTTCGATTCAAAATCCGTATCAAAATCCGTATTGCCTCTCATGTGCCAGGCTTCCGGACTTTGTTGCGATTTCAGATATTCGTCGTTTCCCATGAGAATACGTTAGCAAACTTAAGATGATTCGATCACGATGATCCATGCGGATCGTTCTACAGGATAATCGTCAAAAATTACCTGTTTTCCTTAATCGGATTTGGCAGAATTGTCGTTAAAATCCGTTTTATGGCGTAAACGGCATGACAATCCTCCCGCGCACAATCGCCTGCCGCTCGAATGATTCGTGTAAATGGTTGTATTAACAAGAGTTGTAAGCAATTGAGTGCGGCAGGCAGCCTTGACCAAATGTCCGTTTTCATCGCGTTTCCAGTATATGCTGAAGACGGTCAGGGCCATGCCGGGCGCTCCGCCGTGTAGGGCTACTCTTCCGGCTATCAAGGCCCATGAAAAATCACGTAATATCTGTTCGTTCCAGGGAGATTGGGATATAATGGGCCGGTGCTCGTTTCTTTCTTTGAGTATCGAAGTTGTTCCGCACCGTGCGCGAGGTTGTGTTGACCGAGTTCGAGGAGCCCTTGGTGTATTCGGCGAATGTGCTGGTCGTCGACGATGATCCGGCCATTTTGCGTTTGTTTACGCATTTGCTGGAACAGGGAGGCCATCAAGTACGCACCGCTACGGATGGAAACCAGGCGATCCATCAAATCCTCCAGGATTGCCCGGATATCCTGATTACCGACTGGACGATGCCCGGGCTGGGCGGCGTGGAATTATGTCGCCGTGTTCGCCAATTGCATCAACGGAAGGTATTGCCCCACTACACTTACATCCTCCTGTTGACCGCCCGGTCGGGAACGAACCTTTTTATCGAAGGACTGGAAGCGGGCGCCGATGATTTTGTCGAAAAAGCGGCTGAGAGCCTGACCGATTTGAGAATTGAAATTCGAGCACGGTTGAAAGCCGCGCTGCGGACGCGCCGCCTGGAACGCGACCTCGATTTCGCCGCCAAATACGATACGCTGACGCAACTGCTTAAGCGGACGGCTTTTTTCGAATTGGCCCAGGTCATTTGGGAACGGTCGATCAAAAACAAGTTTCCGCTCTCGGCGGTCATGTTCGATTGCGATTTTTTCAAGCGGATCAATGATTTGCACGGCCACCTGACCGGGGATGCCGTCCTTCGGGAAATGGCGCAAACGCTCAAGACATTTTCCCGTTCCAGCGATGTCGCCTGCCGATACAGCGGCAAGAAATTTTGTATTTTGCTGCCCGGCTGCAATGAGGAGACGGCCCGCAACTGGGCCGAGCGGATTCGATGCCGATTCGAGACGGTTCCGATTCGCCATGGAAATTTCGAGATCCCCGTTACGGCCAGTTTCGGGATTGCCGAACGGCTCGACGACACGATTTATCTCGATCAATTGATCGAACGTGCCGACTTGGCGTTGGTCTTTGCCAAAGAGACCGGCTACAATCGCTGTGTCCGTTATACGGAAACGATCGCACTTGATTTTGTCGCCGGGGACCTGCAAAACCTGAACGACCTGTTCGAGGGATGTACGCTCGACGATGTGATGGCTCCGTTGACCATGTCGGTAAAATCGCACGAAACAGTGTCGCGGGTCGCCGATTTTTTTCTCCGGACACGCTCCGAATCGATCCCGGTTCTGGACGATGAAGACCGGCTCCTCGGCCTCCTGTGGGATGAGGATATTGTCAAGGCGATCGGCAATACGCGACTGTGGCGGGAGTCCGTCCGTGAACTGGTCGTACCGAATGCCGTCACCTACCCCGTCGACACGCCTTTAACCGACCTGTTTCATTTTTTTTTCCGCACGAATGTCCGGCAGGTCATCGTCATGCAGGAACGATATCCGGTCGGGGTGATCAATCGTTTCCTGTTGCTTCGATGGCTTCGCAATCGCTGGGCGGCGCTTTCCGGCTTGCAGGACGCAATCATGCCGGGCATCGACGCGTGTTCGCCATTGTCGAACGAAAACCTGTCGCGGATGGTTGCGACGCTTGCCGACAACCTCGCGCAGCTCAATGAAATCGCGCACGGCGGGGACCCGCTTGCCTGTTGGGAAGAAAACCGGAGCCGGGTCGTCCCGTTGATTTCCAAAGCCCAGGATGTGTTGGATCAGTTGCTTAAATTCGACAGTAAAAACGTGATCCGTTGAATTTCATTCATTGAATCTCATCCGTTGAATCGTCAAGCGATACGGAAAACGACTGAATACGACGCGATACAAAAAGGAAAGGGATGCGATGAAGTGCGCACAGAGCCGGATATTCCCGTCGCTTTTCGCTCATGTTGAGGTGTTCGCGGTTCTTTTTGCGTTTTTTTCGGCGGAAACGCCTTTTATACCGAGGCCGGTTGCGTTTGCCGCCCAACCGCCTGTTGACCCTCGGGGCGGTGTTGTTTTTCGAGGGCAGGCTCCTCGCAAGTCGGCTTCGGGAAATGCCAACGGCTTTCAGGATACGCAACATTCGGCCGACACATCACGGTCTTCGCGGACTTCCGTTCCACAACCTGCCCGGCAAGAAGCGACCGAGGCGACGCAGCCGGTCGCCCCGGAGTCGGAGCGCGGAACGACGCCTTCGTTTTGGACCATTGGCACCGAACGCCGGGAGGAAATGTTGAAAGCCGTTCTCCTGGAAGGGTCCCTGGCTCCGCCCGTTCCGGCCAAAGTCGTACGTTATGCCGCCGATTTGCTTGAAGCCTACGATACGGATGGCAACGGGACGCTTGAAAAGGACGAATGGCTTTCCATGCCGGGCGCCCCCCAGGCGCTCGACGTCAACGGAGATTTTATCATTACGCTTGAAGAACTGGTCCGGCACATCGCGCTTTACGGCCGGGAGCGGACGATCCATCGCCCGGATCCGCTTCCGGTTTTTCATCAACCGGTGCCCGGCGCGACGGGGTCGCTCCGGTTGTTTCAGCCGCTCAGCGATAAAAACGAAACGCGGGAAGCGCGAAAACGTGATGAGGAGCGGGTTCCCGGTTCCCCGCCGGATGCGCCGCTTTCCGATGTCAATGAAGCGGATATCGCGAATGCCGAGCCTGTCGGAGAGGAAACGGATACTGTCGGTCCGGATTCCGAAGAACCTTCGTTTGAACGTCTCGCGGCCGCCAATCAATCGCCTGAAACACGAAAATACTATCGCCCCATCAAGGAATGGCGCGGTGTTCCCGCCTGGTTTATTCTCCGTGACAAGGATGGCGACGCCCAGATCACCATGCTGGAATTCGCGCCGACCCTGACGCCGCAGGCGTTGGCCCTTTTCGGCCGGCTCGACAAAAACGGGGACGGCATTCTGACTCCCGACGAAGTGCGCATGCAAAACGAACCGGACCGGGCGGCACCATGAGTATTTTCCTCAACCGGGTGAGACGGTGGATTTCCGCCAATCCGGCGGGTAAAAAAGTCGTCGTCCTGTTTTTTTTCAACGGCATCGTCGCGGCCCTCGGCCTGGTGACCCAGGTCCTGATTACGAACCGCCTGGGCGCGGAGGACTACGGTTTCCTGACGCTTGCCGTCGCGGTCGGTTCCTATTCCCTGACCGTCGTGCGGTACGGTCGCGAACGGACGATGCTACGGGATCTGACCCAGCATCCCGACGATTTCGGCCGGATCGTCGGTTCCACCTTCCTACTCGGGGTCGCCCTCCTGCTCGGTATTCTATGCGTTTTGTTCCTGTACGGCCTCGCGGTCCCGGGAACCGTTTCACCGACGTTGCTCTTGATCGTATTGGCCATGTCGCTGTGCTCGCTTGATTTTCAGCCCGTGTACGATGCCCGGCGTCAAACAGGCCGTCATGCCGCGTACATGGCGGTCCACCGTTTGACGTACTATGCGTCGGTGTGGACGGCGGCGTTGTTTTTGCCGCGGATTTTCGGCCCGGCCTGGATCGGTTTCAGCATGCTCTTCGGCATCCTGATCGGCCTCTTCCCGCAGTACCGCGAGGTGTTTCGTTCGACACGAATCGACCTGTTCGACCCGAAATGCCTGTCATGGGTGGGGACAACCCTGAAAAAAAACGCCGGGATGGCCCTCTTGTCGATTTTGGATCTCGTGTACGGCCCGGCAATCGTGTTTTCGCTTTTCTACTGGCACGGCGACACGGCGACCGGTATTTACGGGGTCGCATCCCTTTTTCAGACGGCGATCGTTCTCGTGTGGACCCAAGTGGCGCGGGTCGGCAATCCGCCGATGACCGAAATCGTCCTCCCGGGAACATCCGGAAAACGACGACGGACATTCCTGCTGAAATATTTCGCGGCGCTTTCGTGCGCCGTGGCCCCGTTCGTCACCCTGCTGTTTTTTTTCCCCGGACCGGTCGTCGCGATGATTTTTCGTCCGGAATTCGAGCCCGCCGCCGACGTGCTCCCGTTTTTTGCAGCGACCGCGGTACTCTGTCCGTTTAACGTCATCGCCATGCAGTACGTGCTGGCAATCCGCCGCGACGCCGCTTACATTTCCGGGGTCTTCGCAACGACATGTTTCGGATTGGCCGCCTGCGCGACGCTCATTCCGGCGTACGGTCCGGTCGGGGCGGGCCGGGCCTTTTTCCTGACCTCGTTGCTCGGCACGTCGATCAACCTGGGGATCATGTTCGCTTCGATCGGAGGGCGCCGCGACGAGGATCGGAGCCGCGCCCGTTAAGACGCGGTTTTTCGCGAGCCGGGAATGGGATCTCCGGAGGCGTGCGTGCCGCGGCTCCAGTCCCGCAATTGAATCTCGAAAGCGAATCAATACTCCTTGGCGTCGATCCATTTCATGAGCTTGCGCAGCTTTTTGCCGACTTCTTCGATTTGGTGCCGACGCTGGATGGCTCGTTTCCGTTTGAAACCGGGGGCGCCGACCTTGTTTTCGAGCAGCCATTCGCGGGCAAAAGAACCGTCCTGGATTTCGGTCAGGATCTTCTTCATTTCCACCTTGGTTTCCTCGGTCACGATGCGCGGACCGCGCGTATAATCGCCGTATTCGGCCGTGTTCGAAACGCTGTACCGCATGTAGTTCAGGCCGCCCTGGTAGAACAGGTCGACGATCAGTTTCAGTTCGTGCATGCATTCGAAGTAGGCCATTTCCGGCTGGTATCCGGCTTCGACGAGCACTTCGAAGGCTTTCTTGACGAGTTCGCTGACGCCGCCGCAGAGGACGACTTGTTCGCCGAAGAGGTCGGTCTCGGTTTCTTCGGCGAAGGTCGTTTCGATAACGCCGCCGCGCGTACCGCCGATTCCCTTCGCGTACGCCAGGCCGATGGCCCGTTCTTTGTCGCCGGCTCCTTCTCCGAGCGCGATCAGGCATGGGACGCCGCCGCCTTTTTCAAATTCGCTTCGGACGAGGTGGCCGGGCCCTTTCGGGGCGATCAGGATCGCCGTCACGCCCTGCGGCATGTCGAACTGGCCGTAATGAACGTTGAAACCGTGGGTTGCGACGATAATCGCTCCTTTTTTCAGGTTCGGCTGGACCTGCGTGCGGAAAATTTCGCCTTGCAGTTCGTCGGGAAGCGTGAAAACGACCAGGTCGCCTTTTTTAACGGCATCCTCGGTCGTCATCGGTTCGAACTTGTCTTTGACGGCCACTTCGTAGTTCGGTGTCCCGGCAAGCTCGGCGACGATGACCTCGCAACCGCTGTCGCGCAGGTTTTGGGCGTGCGCGTGGCCTTGCGACCCGTAACCGAGGATGGCGATGGTCTTGCCTTTCAGTTGCGCCAAGTCGGCGTCCTTCTCGTAATAAATCTTCGCGGTCATTGTTCAATGATCTCCATGAAAAGTGAAAAATTGAGAAAAATACTTATCTGATCGAATGCCGGGCTTTGAATCTTTTGATAACGGCCTTGCGTAATTCAGTGCCGGCGGCGCGGTATTCGTTAAAACCATGAATGTTCTTTTCCGTCATCATAATTTGTCCTTCGAAAATATCTTCTTTGCGGTACGCTTTCTTTCGCATCGCCGTCGTTTCGTTTCGGTGTTGAGGTATAAAGTCCTTGTGCGTCCGCACGGCGTTTGCATCAAGTACCCAGTATCGTATGGCGTCTCGATAGACGGCGATCCAAAGAAACACGTCACAGCATGTCGGTTTCATCTGCTGGAAGTTCATCAGGAAAGGGCGATCACTGCCCGAAGCCAACGCTTTGATATAAAGCGGAGCGTCGCCGCGTTCACGATCATTGGCCCGTGATGCCTTCACTTCGATTTTGATGTAATGTTGACATTTTCTCGCGTCTTTCCAGTTCAGGTAGAGATCGTATTCGCCCCGATAGGTTGCATCAATGTTTTTGTTGGGGCGTTCAAGTCGGGGTTCGATGCCGCGCAGATGTCCAAGAGCCCACGTATCGCCGAAGCCTCGCGGTGCGGTGATCTCGAAAATATAGAGAAACAAGTTGCGATCGATGTATTCATCCCGCAATTGAAGATACTCGTCAAAAGACAATTTCTTTTCGGCAAGCAATGTTGAAATAATATATTCGTATTGGCTAAACGGATAGACCGATTTCAGTTGCGACAATCTTTCATGGAAAGACGTGGAATTTCCAAGCCTTTCAATGAATTGGTCAAATTGTTCGGTCAGTTTTTCCATCTTTCAAAACAGTGCTGTTTGGATGTGGCGTGTTTTTTCCGGCGAGATTGCGTTGTCCGCAAGTTCCCGTCTTTCCCGCGTGACGGCAATTTCCGGGAACGGGTTACCAAACTGAAATCCGGTTTTTCCCGTCTTTCGGTAGTGTTCAAGTCGTCGGATCGTCAATTCAGCGAAAATCGGGTCAATGTCGCATGTGAAAACTCTCCGCTCATTTATCTCGCCTGCAATAAGCGTGGTCCCTGAATGCGAAAAAAAATCGGCGATCAAATCTCCTTTTCGACTACTTGCCCTCACGATTCTTTCAATGCACTTCAAAGGTTTTTGTGCGTAGCAACCGGGCACGTTCTCATGCAACCTGTAGAAAACCTGTTGAATATCAACCCAAACATTACCGGCACGGATGTTGTCGGACTTGCCGCGTTCCAAATTTTCCGTTTTTCGCCCATCTACTTCCTTGTAGTAGCCTCGCAGAATCTTCGGTATATCGGTGTATTCCGCTTGCACATCAAAGCAGGGGGAACCTTTCGTATAATACAGGCATTCCTGGCGCACTGCCATCCAGTTTTTTTGCGTACCATAACCTCGCTGGTTTCTCATGGTAATGAAACTGCGGGAAACCAATTCGGGATAACGGCGCATCAAAAGCATGAAATCAGGCAACGGTTGGAAATGTTCGCGTTGATCCGCGCCAAGCCAAATATAAATGCTTGCATCTTGCGATAAGACGGCCAGGTTATTTTCGACCCAACAAATCGACCAGTCAATATAATCCGCCAGATCCCGTTTGAAAAGATTTTGCGTATTATCTGTGCCGACGGCGACGTTGTAAGGCGGATCTTGTATGGCCAGCGTTGCTTTTTCCGTCTCAAACATTTTACGGATATGGCCGGGGGCGGCGGCGTCCAGCACACCGACGCGATGACCGCTTATGGAATCGATCCAAATATCGCCGGGCTTCAAACGGCAGTACGGGAGCATCTGCTCGCGAACCTTCACGTCCGTGTCCAAGCGACCAAAAGGCTCTGCGGTCATGAAAATGTTTTCTCCGTAAGGTTGAAAAAGGTGGAAGTGATTTGTTTGTAATGTTATTCCGACCAAATCTTTTTGACATAGTCGGAGTCGATGTCGCGGACGACCGCTAAAACTTCCCCGATATTGTCAATCATGGCTTTTCGTGGGACGTCGTAGGCATTCCACAGGAAGAAAAGCGACCAACGAGTCCTGTAATCCCGCCAACGTTTTTGGGAGCCGGTCAGGTTTGCCGAGTCAAAACCGGTCCAGTAAAAACTGTTGACGAACAGGTTTCCCGGATCAACGTAGTATCCCTTGGCGTTCCAAGGCAGTAATCTTGTCGTGAAAAGGGATTTTGTGTGGATTCCTTCCCGGTCGACCTCGACCTTCATTGATCGGAGTATGGCAAACAAAAACAATTCGTAACAGGCGTAAAGCGGTCCAAAAACAATCAGTACGCCCAGCGCCGCTTTCACCGTTCCAAAGTGACAGACAAGAGGGAGCATAAACGCGAGCAGTATCGCCAACGTAATGGCCCGGTAAATCAGGAAATACCATCGGGCTTGGGCAGACAACCGGACCTGAACTCGTTGTGACATGCTTTTTCCGTTATGTTTTTTCCGTCAGAGGAACGGCAACAATTTGGGCAAAACAGGTTGCGTGCTTGGCAGAATAGACAAAGTGTATCCAACGCCTCCCAGTCCCAACGGGGCGCAACAAACACGCTTTTTAAGTTGCGATCTTTCAGTGCTTTACGTTCCGCGAGACATGCTTCCCCGAAGTTGGCAAGCCGACGCACGGATTTCGGTTCGGCGTTTCCCCTCATGGAACAACCTCTTTGTTTATCGTTTCCTCGCTTTCACGGGCACGTCGACCAGCATTCGGTATCAAATATTGTCGAGCACTTCGACGGCTTCGAATTTCTTGCCTTCGAGCATTTCAAGGCTGGCGCCGCCGCCGGTGCTGACATGGGAAACATCGTCCGCGAAACCGAGTTTTTGGATTGCCGCGGCGCTGTCCCCGCCACCGATGATGCTTGTCGAATCACTCTGGGCAATCGCTTCGGCGACGATTTTCGTACCTTCATCGAAAGGCGGCATTTCGCAAACACCCATCGGGCCGTTCCAAACGACGGTTTTGGCGCTTTGAACGATCTCGGCGTACATTTTCGCCGTTTTCGGGCCGATGTCGAGTCCTTCCCAGCCGTCCGGGATTTCTCCGGTCGCGACGACCTGCTTGTTGCAATCGGCCTTGAAGGCGTCGCCGCAATGGTTGTCGACCGGTAACACGAGTTTCCCGCCGCCGATTTTCAGGAGTTCTTTCGCAAGGTCGACTTTATCGGCTTCGACAAGGCTTTTGCCGACCTTACCGTCCTGGGCAAGCGAGAACGTGTAGGCCATTGCCCCGCCGATGAGGACCTTGTCGCAGATGCCAAGCAGGTTTTTAATAACCATGATTTTATCGGAAACCTTGGCCCCGCCGAGAATAGCGACAAACGGACGCGCGGGATTGCCGATCGCGTCGCTCAGGTATTTGATTTCTTTTTCGACCAGGAACCCGCAGACTTTCGGCTTGGAGCCCATGGCTTTCGGAACGGCGACCATCGATGCGTCGGTCCGATGGCACGTCCCGAACGCATCATTGACATAAACGTCGGCAAAAGAGGCCAGTGCGGCGGCAAAAGCGGAATCGCCTTTCTTTTCACCCGGTTGAAAACGGAGATTTTCAAGAACCAAGACAGCGCCGTCTTTGAGGGCGCCGTCCTTGAGGGCGGCGACGTTGGCCTTCGCATCGGGACCAACGGTATCGGCGGCGAACGCGACCGGCCGTTTGAGCAATTCGGCCAGGCGTATCGCCGTCGGTTTCATCGAATACCTGGCGTCCGGGGCGTCTTTCGGACGTCCCAAGTGCGACATGAGAATCAACTTACCGCCGCCGTCCAGAACTTTGTTGATGGTCGGCAACGCCATCCTGATACGGCGATCATCCGTTATATTGCCATTCTCATCGAGCGGAACATTGAAATCGACGCGAACGAGAACGGTTTTCCCTTTGACATCGACATCGGCAATCGTCATTTTGGCCATGATACGGTCTCCTTTTAATGGGCTTCGGATATACTGGAAACGCGGTGAAATTGATCGTTTGGTGAAGACTGCCTGTTGCACTCGCTCACCCCTAACTTCGTTTTTTATAATGACATAAGCGGATNNCAGGCGATTGTTCGCGGGAACGGTTTCAGGCCGTTTACAGTATAACAGCGTCTGTGCGCGATCGGGTCCATTTTACCAAAAGAAGACCGGTTGTGAACGGAGGACACCCCGAAAATGAAACTCTTCCCCGGTCGCATCACGATTTGTCGGCGACCATGCGCCAAAGGAACGAAGCGCGGTGATCGGAGAACAGGCCACTACTGCCTTTACACTTCAAACGGCATGAAAATGCGGCATGTTTTTCCCCGCGAACAATCGCCTGTCGCTCGAACGATCCGCTTAAACACTTTCAGGGACAGAAGTTGCGGACGAGTGAGTGCGGCAGGCAGTCTTGACAAATGTCCGTTTTCATCGCGTTTTCAGTATATTCCAAGGTGGATCGGCTTGGGAAGCAAGCACGATGTTAAAATGGAGCAATTTTTATGATTTTTACTGATTTACTGTTTTTGCCGGTTGGTTTTGTCGATCAAGTCTGAACAATATGTACTACTGCTCCCTACCCGAAGTTTAGGCATTTACCAATGTTTGTTTTTTTTACGAGCCTGGTCCGTTTCCATGTATTATCATGTCTGATAATCGTTTACGGCTTTTCACGCATCGCCGAAGCACAAATGGTCGATATGTCGGGTCATTCGGCGTATGTCCGGATAAGTACCGCCTTTTCGGGGCCGTCTCTTTTCCCGAAAGCGGACTCGCTTTCGTCTGAACGGACTTTTATACCGAAACCGGTCGGGTTTTCCGAATCGTCGGTTTCAGGACATCCCAACGGCTTTCGGTATCTTCACGCCGATCGAATCGGTTCGGAAAAAAACACGTTTTTGCGGCGCTGTTCGGAATGTTCGAGAGGAATAGGCGATGTTTCCCTCCGGGCAAGCGGTCCGCAGGCACGGCGACCATCCGTTCTGGAACTTTCGCAGACTCCGCCCGCTTCCCGGGGAAACCGGCTTTGGAGTTCACTAAAACGTGAAACTGGCCGTGTTTGCGCCGATTATCGCCATTTTTATTCGCGTGATACGATGCTGAATTTCGGGCTCGGAATCGGAATGCATGCTATCGTTTCGAATACCTCGATCGACCAGGAGTTTCGAAACTGGGTCCAGGACGACGTGCGAAGCGCGGGAACGGATAATGCTGCGATTTTTTTCAAGACATTCGGCGAGGGCCTGTATTTCATTCCGCTTTTCGCAGTCAGCGATGTGGTCTACCGGTATTGCCAGGAAACGGGAATGTTGCGTGAGGGCTCCAGTCGCTTGGGTGACTTTGCTTCCCGAACGACCCGGGCTTATCTGGTCGGTACGCCGACACTGTTGGTCGGGCAGTCCCTGATCGGCTGTTCGCGGCCCGGTGAAACCGATCATGAATCACGCTGGTCCCCGTTCAGCGATAACAACTCGATCAGCGGTCACGCCTTCATAGGAGCGACTCCATTCCTTGCCGCCGCATCCGTAAGTAAACCTTGGTGGCTCAAAGCGTCGTTTTACACGCTTTCGTTCATGCCGGCCCTCAGTCGAATCAATGACGACGCCCATTATCTTTCCCAATGCGCGCTAGGCTGGTATCTTTCCTATCTTTCCGTCCGGGCTGTGTCAAAAACCGATGGCGAATGCCTGCCACGCGGTTTGACTGTCTTTCCGATTACCGAAACCGACGCATTCGGCATCGGATTTGTGTTTCGGCGCTAAGGAACAACCTAAGGAAAACCGACGGTTGCATCGCCCGTCACGATGTTGATACGCCGACGGTTGCACCGCCCGTCACGATGTTGATACGCCGGCGGTTGCACCGCCCGTCACGATGTTGATACGCCGGCGGTTGCACCGCCCGTCTAAATGTTGAAGTTGCCCCACGTTGCCAGGTGGAGGTCGGTGACAAGCCGATAATTTTCAAATTTTTTCTCAAAGAGGAAAAATATGCTGGGAAAGTATGCAGGAAATAACGATAAAACCTAATGATCCAGATTATACTCTCTGAACGTCCGTAATGATTACAGCTTTGGTAGTGAACATTCGGACGTTTTCGGTTGTTGTCCTGAAACTACAGGGGAACCAAAAAATGCGTCGTTCTTTCATTGTACCGATCCTGATTTGGACCGTATTCGTTTCCATGACGGCCGGAACCGTCGTGGGCCAAACGACATGGAATGTCAGGACGTACAACCACCCGAGTCCGGACATACTTAACGAAGAGAGATTGCATTACCTTCTCTATGCGCTAAGTGGAACAACCGTTCTTGCAAACAACGACGTCATCAGCTTCGTGGAAAATCTGGACAATCGATACGCCGCGCGAACGAACAACGGTGTGACCGTCCCCAACGGTATCATGATCACCGGCTTGCGCGCTTTCGTGGGCGGAGTCGGCAATGTGGCCGTCGCAAGTGATTTATCGCTGGACTTCATCAACCCGATTCTGGGCGCCGTTGGTCAGAACGTCCATATCTCCAGTTCACCGAACAATTTCAATCCTCTCTTCGATATCTCGTACCAAATCGTTGGTGGAGCGGCCTATGTCGGGCACCTGAATTTCGTCGAACCCTATCAGAATGCGAATACGCGGTTCATCCTTGAGTACGGGAAACGCAACGCGGTTTTCGGGGGAGACAACAATGACGAACTGCTCGTCGACGGCGGAGGCGCGATGCGGGTCGTCGGATATTCGGGGGATTATCCCAACATACCGGACCCGCGCGGCGTCGGCATGAATGCCGGTGTCCAATTGAGGTTTTCGCAAAACCAAGCCGTGTACGGCGGGGCGCTTTTCGCGAAGGAACAAAATCGAACGGCCCGATTGACTGCGGAATTGGTTGGAAGTATCGGGGGCGGCGGGGAATCGAGTGGAATCGCTTCCATTCAAGAGACGGTTTACCAGTGGATTCCCTACCTGAACGAGATGATCACTTTCGACAGGAAAGCCGAGTTCGTCAACAACAGGAGCACACTCAGCCGTCCTCTTTTCGAGATGGAATCCAATCCGGGCGGTGACGGCGGAGCCGTTTACGCGGCGGAAAATTCCAGCATCCTGTTTCTGGATACGAAAACGTACGATACATACCGGATCGCCTCCCAATCGCTCGGGAACGTTTACAGCAGGTATTCCATGGCCAACAGCGGCACACGGGGCGCCCTGTTCGAGGGAAACATCGCGGAAAACAGCGGCGGAGGGGTTGCCGTCGCGTCGAACGGCAGTTTCGTCAACATGGACAGTACGGTATTCAACAACAACAAAGCGTTGGGAACCTTCACCAATGAGCTCGGCGAGCGAAGTGAGCGCCACGGAGCCGGCGGCGGTCTTTATACCCGCGACACCGGTGTAGCCGCGCTGCTGGGGGGAACGACATTCACCGGAAACTCGGCCACACAGGTGGGTGGCGGAATCAGCGTCAGTGACGGTTCCGTCGTTCTCCTCGGCGGAGAGGTCGTCATGACCGAAAATACGGCGGCCGGGTACGGCGGGGCGATTTTCATAAAGGGCGAAGATGGCCTGACGGCAACCGTGACGATGATGGACGTCTACGGAAAAATCGAGAAGAACACGCACGCACGTTTTCAAAGGAATGTCAACGGGGCTTTGGAGTACGTTCCCAACGCCTTCGTTATGGATGGAGACGCGACCTTGAATATCAGTGCCAGTGTCGGTCGGACATCGAACGGAAGAGACTATTTTGACATTTACGACCCGATTGAAAGCTCGGGTACCGATGGCAACACGATCAATTTCGGTTTCGCGTCCCAGGCCGAGGTGATGCTCACGGATCCGATCACCGGGAGGAACACTGTTTCCGGCGGCGGTTTGGGCACGACGCTCAACACCGGAATCGTCCGGATTTGGGATGATTCTTCTTTTTATTTTGGCGATACGAACGTCTATTCCGGCACGTTGGAATTGGCCGACGGAGCAAGGCGGGATGTCGGGCCGACGCAATACAGCAACATCCTTGCCGGCGATTTCACCGTCGGCAGCGGCATGTTGGAAGCCGGCGAGTTGGTGGACAGGACGGATATCACCCAAAACGCGACCGTTCGTTTCGACAAATTTACCGGCCCCGACGCCGAAGACGGAGACAAGCAGTATACGACCCTGCGGGCGAATTCGATCACCATGAACGGCGGTGTTTTCATGTTCGTGGGAAGAGAAAAAGACGGATCGATTTCCCCGACCGGCGAGTTTTCGGAATCCGGGCTCGAAGACGATACGGCGAAAATAGAAGTCGGCGGCGCCATTATATTGCAAGGGGCAACGGTGGACCCGGAGGAGGGGGGCGCGCCGATCACCCAGGGAACGGGGCACGGGGGAACCTTTTACATGGGTGAGCAGCAGGAATACAACCTGCATCTCGGTCTCACCGGTGCGGGCAATTTCACCAAGGCGGGGTCGGGGCTCCTGAAATTCCATATCCCGGACGACGACCCGGACGACGGCGTGCCCGTGCCCACCAATAAAAGACATACGGGCCTGACGATCGTCAGCGGCGGCAACCTCCGTTTCATGCAAAACAACATGCTCGCCCTCGCGCGCCCCATCGGGGATGACGGCGCGGATAACGGCGAGCTTGTCGATAAGCGCGGCCGGGTGATTCATGATATCGGCGCCAGGGATGGTGATGGCAATCTAGCGCAACTTGTAACCTCCAGGGGAGTCGTGTTGACCTTGGCTACCGCGTCGGAGACGGGGTCGATTTTGGATTTGGCGGATACCGCCGGTGAGTATCGGACGCAAACCTCCGACGGTGATGCTGACGGCGACCGGTACAGGGAACAGACCGTGGGCGCCTTGGCCGGCGAGGCGGGAACGATAGTCCGGCTCAACAGCGTGGAGTATAGCGGATACCCCCAGGTCATTCTGACGGTTTCCGAGGGTTGGGATAGCCTGGAAACACTGAACACCAATTTCGGAGCCAACGAATTTGAGGGCGGCGCACATTACGATCATTATTTCAGCGGCCGGATTCTCGGCGGCGGTAAACTGATCAAACGCGGCAAAGGGTATCTCGGCCTGGCTGGCGCCAACGAGTTGACGGAAGCGACGGAATTACAGGGCGGTGGTCTCTACCTCGGTCATGTCGCAGCGCTCGGCCTGTATGATGAAGAGCAGAACATCGAGAAGGGCACGGAGCTCGGACTCATCAAGGTTTTCGGCGCGGATGAGAAAACCTTCGGAATCCGTAATGACAAGGATTATAATTTGCAGGTACGGCTCGTTGCCGACCCCAATTCCGCCGCGCGCGTGCAAGACTCGGGAACTTTGACGATCGACGCGAACTCCCGGCTTTTGACGTTCGAAAACCTGAAATCCGCGGATAACGGAGGCGTGATCAACATGCTTTCCGGTGCGACCGATCCCAACACGGGTCATACGTTGGCGGGAACCTCTCTCGATTTTACGGGTCCGCCGACGGAAGAGGGGAATCACGGATATGTGTTCAAAAATAACGCCTCCGCGGGCAAAGGGGGCGCCATCTATGCGGGCGGCAATCTCCGCCTGGTCGGAAACACGTTGTTTTCGAACAACACGAGTGCGGCGGGGGCCGTTTATGTCGCCGGTTGGAATGACGGCGAGAATCAATGTGAATTTGTGCTCGATACGACGAACGGGGACATCGCTTTCGAGGCGAACAATCAAACATCGGTCGTGTTCGGCGAAAATATCGACATGTATCTCTCCGGGGGGCACAACGTTTATTTCGACGCCCCGATTCAAACCGAGTTCGGAGGAAATCCGAACAACCTGAGCATGACCATCGGGTTGAGCCAGAGTTTCGTCCAATTCACCGGGAACAACGCCTTTGGCGGCGACGTCCTGGTTTCGACGGGCACATTCCGCCTCGCCGGGGCAAGATTCGAAAAAAGCGACCGTTTCACCGTCGATGGAATGCAGGATGGCTCGCAGGACGATTCACCGGACGGCGCGCCGGTTGACAACATTGGAACCCTCGCGGGGTTCGGAACGATCCAGGCGAACGAGATGATTTTGAACGGCCTTATCAGTCCGGACAGCGCCGATTTCGCCATTCCGAACGATCTGCGCCCGAAGAACGAGGGGCGAGTCATACCGGAAATCGCGATGAACAAACGTCGCGGAAGCCTGACGCTGATCGCCCCCGTGATTTCCCTGGCCGGCACCTTCGCCGTCGATCTCGATTACAACAAGGGTGCCAAAGACAACAACAACGGGCACGTCGCGGACATACTTTACATCCAAAACGACACGAACAATTCGGGACAAAGCCGGTTGGACATCGAAAACACGGCTTCGCTCGTCATTGACCCGGAGCAGATGAATTTCGGAAAAGCGTTCACCGATGGTGCGACTTTCACGATCATCAAATCGGACGAAGCCGTGGGAGGGAGGACTTTCCAAAACGTGACACACGCCAGGGCGTTGCCCCGCTTTCTCCGGCTGGTCAGTCACGGTTTGACGCGAAGCCAACAGGAGTATTATCTTCAATACGGCGCGAGCGGTTGGACATTCAGCAATCCGGCCGAGACACGGAACCAGAAAGCCGTGGCGGGCGTGTTCAACGCGTTGATTCCCGACATGTACGGCCTCGGCGGATTCAACCACTTGATTTACGAAATCGCGACGCTCCAGGACGACGGCGACGTCCGCAAGGCGTTGGAGGAAATCAGCCCGGACATCCGTGCGAATTCGCTTGCCCTGGGTTTTTCGGAACCGTGGAGACCGGTGTTCGACCGCATGGTTCACCGCGACCCCGGTTACCGCATTCCCCAGGTTTATCGAGGGCAATACCGGGTTCCGTTCAAGACGCGGCCCCGTGAAATCTGGTTCGACTCGTACTACCGGGGCGTGGACACGCAGGGGGACGGCAATTCCCGAACCTACGGCATTTCCCGGACGGGATTCGCGCTCGGCATCGAAAAAGAAATGCACGACGACATCCGCATCGGAGCCGTTTTCGGTTACGCCTCACCCTACCTCTTCACGAGCGGCGGCCGGGTCGACGCGAATGATTTCCAGGGCGGCCTGTACACGCTGTTCCATCTGCCGGCAAAGGCCGAATTCCGTGCCTATATCGGCATGGGGCTTCTCGACTACAAATATAAGCGTTACGAAAATTTTGCCGGCTCGGGCGAAAAATTCGGGAGCGTTTACAACGCAGACTTTTCCGGCCAGACGATCGCCTACAGCATGGAGCTTTCGCGACCCTTCCGTTGGACTGCCGCGACGTTGTTTTTGCCGATCATCGCCTTCGACCACCAGACCTCGCACCAGGACGCGTTCGTCGAAGAGAACGGCCGTTTCAACCAGGCGTTTCGAAAAGCCGATTTCTCGCAATCGACGATTCGTTTCGGGTTGAACATGCAGTTCGGTGAAACGGACGCGTTTATTCTCAAGACGCGACTCCAGTACGGGGTTCGGCTTGAAGATACGGCGCCGGTTTCCATTTCGGGGTTTGCCGATCTCGCCGCCGGTCCCGAAATGCGGATCGAAGGAATCGTGCTCGGCAGCAATTACGTCAATCTCGGTATCGGGAGCAGTTTTTACCTGAACCCGCTGGGAACTTCGAAAATGTTCTTCAATTACGACGGCGACATCACCGAACGGGCGATCGTCAATACCGGAAGCGCCGGAATATCCTTCCAATGGTAGTGGATCGATCAGCCGGAACCCGTTTTCACGAAGGATGAACTGAAAAAAACGGTTGACAACACAGCCCGGAAAATCGACAATGAACGCGGGTATACTGGAGGCTGTTGAAATTTCCCGAAGCCGACTTTCAAGGAGACTGNNAAACGGGGCCGGCTTCGGTATGAGAATTGTTTCGCCCGCGTTCGTTTTTTCTTGACGAAACCCGGTACGGCCCGCCGTTCGACCACATGCCGTCCAGCCGGTCGCCGTTTTTTCAGCGTTTCCGACGGATGTTCGACAGATCGTTCGACAATCCGGTTTTTTGATTTATGCCTCCACTGCTCATTCTTGCCGTCGGCGTGGTCCTGATTGTCTGGCTGATCGTCTTCCTGCGTTTCAACGCCTTTTTGGCGCTCCTGTTCGCAGCCTTGACGGTCAGTTTCCTGGCCGGTATCCCGGACTCGGCCGAGGGCGATTGGTCGATTTGCATTACCCGAGTGGCCGAAGTGCTGGGAACGTTTGTCGGTAAAGTCGGAATCATTATCGCCATGGGCGCGATTATCGGCAATACGATGATGCTCAGCGGGGCTGCCGACCGGATAGTCCTTGCCATCTGTCGCGTTTTCGGCGACAAGCGCGTTCCTGTGGCGCTCTTTTCAAGCGGGTTCGTCCTTTCGATTCCCGTGTTTTATGACGCGACGCTTTTCCTGCTGATTCCGTTGGCCCGATCCGTGTATCGCAGAATCGGCAAGAATTACCTGCTTTATCTGACAGCGATCGGGGCCGGGGCGACGATTACCCATGTTCTCGTTCCGCCGACGCCGGGCCCCCTGTTGATTGCCGAGATGCTCCGTGTGCCGCTTGGAACGATGCTCCTGGTCGCCCTCATGGTCGGTATCCTGATGAGTCCCGTTGCGATTGCGATTTCCTATTTCGTCAACTGGTACCTGCCGAATCCAAGCCTGATAGAGGAAGAAGAAGGATACGATGCCGAACCCGCACGCCAGGTTGACGACGCACGCCAGTTTGACGACGCACGCGGGATCCGGAAGTTGCCCTCGCTTTGGCTTTCCCTGGTTCCACTGCTCCTGCCCGTCTTCCTGATCGCCGCCCGATCGATTACCGACGAATGCTTGAAAGAGCGGGTTCGTCCGGATGGCGAATCGATCGTCCGTCACGATGCCGGTCCTTCGCTTCTCCACGCCGCCCGGGACGAAGCGAAAGCGGCGAGCCGTCCTGAAACGGACGGTTGGCCGGCCTGGAAACGGGCGATGGACGTGCTCGGTAATGCGCAACTGGCCCTTCTCTTGGGCGCAGCGGTTTCGATGGGCATTCTCCTGACACGTCCCGGAATGACATTCGTTCTCATGCAGGAAAAGGTCGAGCAGGCGCTCCTCGGTGCCGCGATGATCGTCCTGATCACGGCTGCCGGCGGTGCATTCGGGAAGATGCTCGAACTGGCGAACGTCGGCGGGGCGATTGCCGAGCTCTTCCGAAACGAAGAGGGCCGTCTTTCCGGAAGCATGTTGATTATCATGTCCTTCGTGATCGCGGCCCTGATCAAAACGGCGCAGGGTTCGAGCACGACGGCGATGAGTACGACGGCGGGAATCGTCGCTTCCATGGGCCTTCTCAAGGAAACGCTCGATTTCAACGTCGCCTACCTGGCCGTCGCGATCGGTTGCGGTTCCATCGTCGTCGGCTGGATGAACGACAGCGGTTTTTGGGCATTTTGCCGCATGGGCCGTATCTCGGAAACGGACGCGATGAAAACATGGACCGTCCAACTCGGCCTCATGGGGGTTACCGGCGTCCTGATCGTGCTTGTCCTGAGCCGGGTTTTTCCGCTCCTTTGATGGTTTTGGACCGGAGCCGGCCGGGATGCCCGCTTGGTCCGCTCGTTCGAAGGTCAGTTGTCCCGCAACGATTGACGACCGGCAAGGGCGTCGGCCAGCATTTCCTTGTTCGCGAATTGCAGGTCGCTTCCCGTCGTGATTCCGCGGGCCAGGCGGGTAATCGTCAGCGGAAAATCGCCGAGTTGCTTGATAATGTACACGGCGGTTCCGTCGCCGTCGACCGTCGGGTTGGTTCCCATGATCAATTCTTTGAACGCACCGGAACGCACTCGGTGGAGAAGGGCATCAATCGTCAATTGTTCCGGTCCGATCCTGTCAAGCGGGGCAATCCTGCCGAGAAGGACGTGATAAAGTCCATGATAGTGCCCCGTCTGTTCCAGGGCGATCAGGTCGCGCGGCTGTTCGACGACACACAGGGTCGTCGTGTCGCGGAGCGAATCGCGGCAGATATCGCAAAGCTCCTGTTCGGCCAGATTGAAGCAATGGGCGCAATAACGAACGTTTTCCTTGACCGCCCGGATGGAATCGGCGAGTGCGAAGGCTTCTTCCTTGTCGGTCTTCAACAGATGGTAGGTGATCCGTTCCGCCGATTTGGGGCCGATTCCGGGCAGTTTGGCGAACTCCCGCATCATTTTGATTACTGATTCGGTCAACTCGGACATGGCGACATCGACATTGGTTGTTGGGGAGAGCCGGCTGTTTAGCGAGCGTCCGTCGTTTAAGAATAAAGGAAGGCAACTATACCGAAACCGGTTGAGTCGTTGGTACTCACAGCCCGCTCGACCGCCCGTCGCGGCTCGCGACCGGCTTCGGGAAATTGCGATGGTTTTCAGTATGCCAAAACGGTTTCGGCGCGACTCAAAACGTCTTTCATGGGAGCAAAGTCGAAATCGGTCAGCAAACGCTCGATTTTCCACCGGGTCGTCCGGAGGTTGACATAATGGCGGAACCTGCTTTTCAAGGAAGCGCCCTTGATCCGCGGTTGATCGGGGTCGATTTCCCAAGGGTGGACGTAAACGACGAACGGCCCGGTTTGCGTCTTGATCGAACGCAGCATTCGTCGGGTCAACCAATAGGGATAAAGACGCAAGAACCCGCCGCCGCCGACGGGAATGTTTTTTCCCGACACGCGAACGACGGCGGGAGGAAATTCGAGAATCGGTCCGGCTTCCGTTTCGCGCCGATGGATTTCGCGCGGAGCGTCCGGGGAACCGTGCAGATCGTGCCGGATCGGGAAAACGCTGCTGTCATAACGGAATCCTTCTTCGACAAGGACACGGAGCGCCCAGGGCGTCCGGTCGGTAATGGACCAACTGGGTGCGCGGTAGCCCGACACTTCCCGGCCGCTCAATTCCTGTAACAACGTCCGGGTACGGCGAACGTCCGAACGGAATTCGTCTTCCGACAATCGGTAGACGAGCCGGTGATCGTACCCGTGGGCGGCGATTTCATGCCCCTCGGCGGCGATACGGCGAACCAGATCCGGAGCACGTTCGGCAATCCAGCCGAGCATGAAAAACGTTCCCTTGACGCCGCGCGCGGCAAGCAGGTCGAGAAGCGTTTCCGTATTGGCGACGGCACGCAGGGGCCAATCATTCCATTGTTCCGGCGTGATCTTCTTTTCGAAGGCCGTCACCTGGAAATAGTCTTCGACATCGACGGTAAACGCGTTCGGGCAAATCGGTTCCATCATGTTTTCATACTTCAGACGGCATGACACCCCTCCCGCGAACAATCGCCCGCCGCCCGAACGATCCGTTTAAGCAATTGCCTGGACAGGAGTTGGATTGAGCGAGTGCGGCAAGCCGGCTTGGCCAAATGGCCGTTTTCATCGCGTTCCCGGCACATACCGAAGCCGGTTACGTCGTTGATACGCACTGCCCGCTCAACCGCCTGTTTACCCTTCGTGCGAACAGGCTCCCGCAAAATCGGCTTCGGGAAACTTCAATGGTCTCCCGTATATTCCGGCAAGCGGGCTGTGCTGTGCTCGACGCTTTGCCGGATCAACGGAAGCGCCTCCTTGAAAAACTCGGCGACGGCGTCGCTTTCCCCTTCTTCGGGATCGGCCGAAGCGTACGACTGGACCTGGAGCTTGTAAATGAAGCGGTGTCCCTGAAATTCGCTCCTCGGATGCTCCGAAGCCCGCCAGCCGTCACCGGCATTAAGGCCGTAATAAAAAACGATGGCCAGATTCGGTTGCACTGCGTTACGAAACATCACTTTCCAGAGACGGTCGGTCCTGGCCCGGCCGTCGAGCGACTGTCCGTCGGCGACCTGTTCGATCGGAAAGTCGGCGACCTGCCTTTGTTCATCTTTGACGTAATCCTGGCCGCCGAAACATTTCTCCGGCGTATGAACCCCCAGGCGACCCGGCGGTCCGACCATCAGGATAAAGCTGACCGAATCGCCCGTCAGTTTATGTTCGTAAATACGGTAGAGGTAATTTCCCGCGATTTTCAGTGCCGTCGTTTCCTCGGCGGTCAATTCGCGGTTTTCCTTCGCCTCCCAGTTGCCGAGGGTCATTGGCAATTCGCGCAGGCGTTCGGAGGCTTCGGCAAGCCCGGAAACAGCGAACCAGCGTCCTGAAATGTTCCCGGAGTACAGTGTAATCGAGGCGATCAACAGGAAAAGCAGGATACCGCCGAACAACAAATTGGATTGGCGGCCGGAAACGGGAAGGGGAGTATCTTGCGACATGGGTTGCGGCATGGGTGATGACATGGGTAATGACAATCGGTGGTATTTTTCGCTCTCCGGTCACTTCGCTTCGTTCCCGGCTTTTGTTTTGGGGGCGGCTCAGAACCCTGTTCCGAATTTGTTGCGCAACGCGTCGAACATGTCCTGGTTGTCCTTGAGCATTTTATTCGGCGCACCTTCGATTTGAGGCCGAACACGTTCGAACCAGTCTCTCGCCCGGGCGTCATCCCCGGCCATGTCCAAGGCATAAGCGAGATGGAGCACGTAAACCGGTCCCTGGCATGAAAGTTCGACCGCCTTTTGAAGCAAGGGAATCGCCTGGTCCGCGTGACCGGCGTTGAGCAGGATCAAGCTTTTCGTGTCGAGCAGCGTTACATGGTCGGGCCGTTCCTTGAGCGCGGCGTCAATGACTTCAATGGCGCGCTCGTGATTTTCCTGGATCGAGGAAAGCAGCAGGGCGAGATTGTTTTGGAGCAAAAGGTTGGTGGGATCGGTTTTGAGTCCCCGTTCGTAAAGCGGGATGGCCCGCTCCGGTTTGCCGCGGACGATCCAGTAGTCGGCAAGCGGGACCAGGACCGGAATGTCGGTCACGGGTTGCGACGGTTCGAGTGATTTTTCGACCGTCGTGTTGAACTGGAGTTCATAATCGCCCGACAAGGGACCGCGAACCATGAGGCCGCCGACCGGGGTCAGGGTCGGAAACCGGATACTGTAACCGCCGGGAATGCCGGTGATTTGCGGATCATCGGACACGGTTCCCACCATGCCCGTCCTTGTGGGGACATCATTCGCGGGGACCGCTTTTGCGGGAGTCGGGGAAGTCGTTTTTCCCTGTTCTTCCTGGGCGAACAACGATAGGACCGAAAAAACGGACGCCAAAAAAACGAAACCGGCATGTCGTGTAGGAATTCTCATGATTACCGCTCCTGTAATGCTGATTGACGCTGATTTTATGCTGAATGATGCTATACTCCGAACGGCCGGAAAAGGGATTTTTTGTGACGAGTGCATCCGTCAATCCCCTTTCCCCGCTCACGGGGAAGGGGAGGATTCTTACGTGCTTTTTCACAAAGCCGTTTTGTCACCGTGTACGGTCTATTCCTCGGGCAACTCTTCATCCGTAAGAGTCTCTTCCAATGTGAGAGGCGTCGGTTCCACCGGTTCTTCATCCTGATTTTCAACCGGCCGATCGGGAGGCACGGGTCGAACCGCATCCGAACCGTTGTCCGGCAACTCATCGGTCGACTCATCGGTCAATTCATCGGTCAATTCATCGGTCAATTCATCGGTCAATTCATCCATCAATTCATTGTTCAACGGCTCGTTTTCCACGCCTTCGGAAATCCCGTCCAGAACCGCTTCATCGGTTTGCGGCGCAAGGATGCGAATGGTCGACGGGTCGGGAACGATCGTCTGGCCCGGGAAACGCAGGATGATCGAATGGACCCGCATCTCGCCGAGATCGACGTTTTGCCCGCGTTCGAGCGTTCCTTCAAACACGAGGCGTTCACCGGTTTCGATCCGGGTCATCAACTCGTCGATCCGTTCGAACACTTCTTCCGAGGGGCGAACCTGTTCGATAAGGACGAGGAGCGGGGGAATCAGGCTCCCGATCGACGAAGGCGTCCGGTCGATTTCGTCCAGGATCAGGTGGAATCCCTCGTCGACCTGTCCCGCCTTGGCCATGCAGACCGCGAGCGGATAGACGTAAATGCCGCCTCGGACATGGACGGCGCGGAGGTACTTTTCCGCCAGATTGGTGTACCCCGCATCGAGGAACATTTTCCCGAAAGCCATGTTCAGGTCGAAAATCAGGTCCGAAACCTCCCGTTTTTTCTGCGCAAGGAGGATACAGGTTTTCGCCTGCCGGTCGGCTTCCTCGAAATCGTTCGCCCCGATCGCCTTGAACACCTCCGTGTAATAACGTTGATAAGGCATCGGGAAGCGGCCCGCGGAGGATTGCAACGGGATGCTTTGCAGGACCGCGTTCCGCTGGTAATCGGCGGCCTCGTCGACCCGTTTTTCCTCGATCAAGAGGTTGATCAACGCTTCCCAGACGCCGGGCGTCGCATTACCGTATTTGATCGCCTGCTTGTAAAACTCGATTTCCCTGGAGCGCTTCAAGCTCCCGGTGATTCCTTCCGAGAGCGGCGTCTTTTCCTCGATCAATGCCGCGAGCACGAACGCCATGTCCCATTGCGGCCGCTGCCGGACGATTTCCTCCTGGAGTTTTTTGGCTTCCGCGATGTTCGGGGCGTCCATGTCCTCAATCAGGAGGCGACGTGCTTTCACGTAGCGCCAGAAAGTCCCGAACTCGTCGCCGTCGGCGGAATGACGGAGTTTTTCCTCATAAACCACGGCTGCTTTCCAGTCTTCGCGGTCGAGCGCCCCGTTCGCCAAGATGAACAGCGCCGCCGGCTGGAGCGAATCGGGGTCCTCCATGAACGATTTGTTCAATTGGTCGTAGACTTCCGCCGCCGTGGAGGAATTGGGGTCCGTCGACCGGATCTGGTCCAGGAGCGTGGAGAAGCGTTGTTTCTGTTCGTTCGACAAATCGCTGTCGATCGCCTGCGTCAGGATGTCCATCGCACCTTCCCTGTCGCTCCGCCGGAGCGCATCCCCGGCCCGTTCCGCGTAATAGGCCGCTTCGCCCTCCGGAAGTTCGCGCATCGCCATCGTAATTCTCTCGAAATCGTGGACGGCGCTCATCGCACTGTAGATGCTCGCCAACGAGGAGAGAAATTCGATATCCTGGTCGAAACGCTTCGGTTCGGTCTGCTCTTCCCCGCTGATGGAAACCGCCGGCGCCGGGAACGTTTTCCTCTCCAGCTCCCGGTATTGACGCAGGGCGACCTGCTGGGCGGCGAGAACGCGGTCCGTGTCGCCGCTGATACTGTCGCGGGCATATTGAATCTGGATGCGGAGCAGGTCGACGGCCCAGGGTTGCGGGAGCGAAGCCTTGTTCGCCTCAAGGCGGTTCAACTCCGTTTCCACTTCGCGGAAACTGCGGCCGGCCGCGTCCATCGACATTTCGTTGCGAAAAAGGGCTTTCGTGTACATGAACCGGATCGCCTCGCTTTCCGGGTTCCGGGTCATGGCCTCCGTCAACAGCGTGAGCGCCTTTTGCGTTTGATTTTGCTGCTGCAAAGCCGTGGCCGCTTCCAGGTAGGCCCTTTCCTGCTGCCCGGAAAACGCGGCCGCCTTTTCGTAGTATTCCGCCGCCTGATCCCATTTCGCCTGGCTTCCCATGAGGCGCCCCAAAAGCATGAGCGATTCGCCCAAGACGCGGTAATAAATACTGTCGCGGGGAATGATGTAATCGGAAGCGGAGCGGCCGAACGGATTCAAAATCGGGACGAGTATCTGGATCGATTCATTGATCTTGAGTTGTCCTTCCTTCATCGCTTTCTGCGCCCCGGCCATATCGCCGTTTGCGCGCAGACGCTCGCTTTGCAGGGACACCGTGCTGCCTTCGGTCGCGTAAACCCGGGCGCGCAGGAGCTCGATCAATTGCAGCATCCGCTCCAATTCCAATTTGGGCAGGCGTATCTGGGGATCGCGGAAATACTTGTTGAACCGGGCAAGTTCCGCCGTCGCTTCCTCGAATTTCCCTTGGTCGTTCAACGCGAGAATGAATCGCGACTCGATTTCGGGGGCCACCCGGTTGCGGATGCGGTCGACTCCTTTTCGATACCATTCGGTCCCCTGGGCGAGCCGTCCTTCGCTCAGGCTCAAATCGCCGAGAAACTGGAACCCGATTTCGCTTTGCTCATTCCGTTTGCCGATTTCCTGGAAATGGTGCTCCGCCGCGGCCCGGTGCGCTTTGTACGCTTCCTCGTCGCCCTCCTCACGGGCCCGGTTCGAGAGGGCGATTTCGAACAAACCCGCGAGAACCTGCGCCGCAATGTTCTTCGGATCGACTTCGACCGCTTTTTTCAGGTCGGCATCGAGTGCCTGCGGTTGGGGGTCGATGAGCCCGAATTCGCGCCTGTATTGATATCGGGTCAAATACGCCGCCGTGTCGTTACGATTGCGGTCGACCATGTCATCGACGATCCTGTCCGCCTGTTTGTCGCGGGCTTCGCGGGTTTCCCCCACCAGGGCCTCGCTGGAGTTTCGCGTGTAGGCGTCGTTCGAATAGCCCCGCAGGAATCGGGCGTAGAGAATCGCGAGTTCCACGTCGGAAGGGTTGAGCGCGTAGGCTCGTTGGAGGAGCTTGTCCACCGAATCCGGCAAATTCGCCTCCGGGATGTCGGCCGCACGATAATCGATTTCGTTGAGCCGCAGGATGGTCCCGATCGTGTAAATTTTCCAGGCCGAGGCGATTTCACGGTCGTCGACCCCGAGTTCCGCGGCAAGGCGGAACATGTCCCGCGCTTCCTCCATGGCCTGCTCGTAATTCCGCTGGTCCCATTCCCAATTCAGGATGCGTTCGCCGATCGCCAGGCGTTCCTGCTTGCTCGAACGTTTCTTCAGTTCCTGGCTGACCCTGATCGCGGTCGCGTATTGCGTCGAGGTCCTTCCCTCTTCGATCAGGATCTTCTGGTTCAACTCGTCGAGCCGCCGGTAGATCGTGTCCTCCTGCGGGTTGTTCCTCCGGAAACCGTCGAGCAGTTTCGCGGCGTCTTTCCGTTTGCCCGCCCGCTCCAAACGATCCGCCGCCTCGATGATGTAGGTCGGCAGATTCCGTATCTGGTAAAAATACAGGCCGACCACGCCGCCCCCGAAAAGGAGCAGGGCAACGATACCGGCGACCAACCACTTCAGCGAAAAAACCGTTTCCGGCTGAAGCGGGACATCGAGGGTTCCCGGTTTTTTGACTTTGTGTTTTTCGACGTCCTGTTTTTCGACGTCGGGCATCTTGTTCGCCGGCGTTTCTGGAACCATGTTATCTCCGTTTATCTCCGTAAACTTTCAGTGCTTCATCGTCGATCCATGGGCGACCGTCGTGTACTCACGGCCGGGAGCCATTCGGCAGTCCGCCACGGACCCGGCAGTCCNNCGGACCTGTTCGACCTTGTCGGCGAAACCGCCGTCTTTTCCGGACATCTGGTAGTAGGGAACATCCTTGACGACGATTCCGTCGACATTGCTGCCCGTGTTGACCAGTTTGCGGAAGACGTCCTCCATGGCGCCCAAGAGGGTTTCCCCCTGCCGGATGCACAGCAACACCGAATCGACGCTCTGGGCCATCACCAGGGATTCCGCCGCATTGGCGACCGGCGGCAGG
>DOMV01000227.1 GCA_003509805.1 Planctomycetaceae bacterium | reverse complement strand
CAAAGCGCCGCACCTCGTCCGCAAGGAAGACCTCGCGCGGATGAAGGACGGAAGCGTCGTCGTCGATGTCGCGATCGACCAGGGCGGCTGCGTCGAGACCAGCCGTCCGACGACGCACTCGGACCCGACGTTCGTCGTCGACGGGGTCACGCACTACTGCGTCGCCAACATGCCCGGGGCGGTCAGCCGGACGAGTACGTTCGCCCTGTGTAACGCGACCTTTCCCTGGGTCCAATGCATGGCCAACGAAGGAATCGACGCCTCGGTCGCGAACCATGCCGCGATCGCGCACGGCCTGAACATGTACCGGGGGGCAATCGTCAACCGTGCCGTCGCCGAGTCGTTCGGATTGCCGTACGACGACCGTTTCGCCGGGCATTATTGGTCCTGAATCGCGTTTCGACAACCCATGCGTATTGAATGCGCGTGTTGAATGCGCGTACTGAATACGGATGCGTACCGCACGGGCATCCGGTGGCGGTCCGCCCCGGACCTCCCGGCTGCGCGTACACCGCGGTCGCCTGGGAAGCGACCCCGAATGTCGGTTTCGGGAAGTTTCAATGGTTTCCGGTATAAACCGTTTCCGTTTACCGGGGGAGGACTGTGATCGTGTATCGGACGTTTGCTTTTTTCGTCGCGTCGATCGTTTTTTATTGCCTTTTCGTCCGGCCCGGCGGATTCGTTCACGCCCAGGACGAAGTACCGACCTGGTTGCCCGAACGGAATTGCCGGATCGTCCGTCAGGGAAACGTGTCCCGCATTGATGCGACCGGGGGGGAACCGCGCCTGTATCGCGGATTTTCCGACCTCGTCTGCGATGATTTCCATTGTCGCCTGCGAATCCGGACCCGGGTTCCTTCGAACATCGTTGTCAACTGGATCACGCGACAATCCCCGCGGCGCGGAGACGACAAATCGAAAACGTTCCCGCTCCTGGCCGACGGCGAATGGCACGATTACGATTTCGTTCTACCCGTCAACGGAACGCTGACGGGGATGTCGATCCGTCTCACCGAACAAACCGGGTCGTGGGAATTCGGCTCCTTCGAAATGCAGCGCCGCGTCGCACATCCGTTAAGCGTGGTCCAAACGCGAATCGAGTCGGTTTCAGCGGATAACCCCGCCATCGGAAGCATCGTCTTCACGCTCGCCAACACCGGCATGGAACCGGTCGAATTCGCGATCCGGGGTTACGCCCAAAAACAGTCGCTCATTCCGGGGAAGACGATGCGGCTGCGCGTGCCTTTCAAACGAATCGGGGCGCTCGGCGAATCGGTCCTGCGGCTCGAACCGACCGATTTTCCTCCCATTTCGTTCCCCGTTTTTCTCTATCTGCCGGATGCGACGGTCGAGTGGATTACCCTGCCTCTCGGCGAACTGTTCCTGGACGTTTCTTCCGNNCCGAGGGCGAGGTCGTCGCGATCATCGGCCCCATCGCGCACCGCGAAGGAGCGGTTCCTTCGTTCAAGCGGTTTTCCAATGCCGCGCAACCTGCTCCGCCGTCGAACAGTCTTCCCAACGAACTGCATTTCGCCGCCCCGCAGGCACTCCTGAGCATCCATACCCAGGGCGACGGGGTGCGTTTCCAGATCAAAAATTCCGTGCAACCCGGCCCGGCTTCCGTCCCCGTCCGACCGCGAACAGTTTCGAAAACAGCCCTGACAACGATGCCGACCGTCGACGCGGCCGTCCGCCTCGCGCCGCTTGAAGGTCCGGTCGTGCGAACGTCGGGTACACTTCGCGGCGGTCTCCTTTCGGGGGTCGAATTTCTCGGGCCCGGCGATACCGCTTCCTCGACCGTCGATATCGCCGAGCCGGACAACCGCCGGTTTCAGCCCGATCCTCAATGGATCACGGCGCCGTTGGCCATTTTCGCGACGGAAAAAATCGCCGCGGCCATGCTCTGGAACGACATGAGCCTCGCGCCGTCGTTCGCGTCCCCCAACCATCTCGAACCTTCCGCCGATCATCGCATGTCGCTCAAAGGAAACGAGATCGACGCGATCGTTCGTTTTCTCCCGGTCCGCCGGAACGTCCCTGCCGACTCGCAATTTTTCCAGAACCGGGGGCCGAACGACCCGGCTATGGGCGACACTGTAAACGATACCGCTGTAAATGATACGCCCGGACCGGCCCCGTTTGCCGGCCCGAGTGTCGCTCCCGGCGATGATCCCGCCGATGATCCGATTCCGGAATTGATCCGTTGGGGAACCGTATTGCGCGGCCTGCCTCCGGCCCCCGCGTTTCGGGATTGGGAATCGCAACGGGCGCTTTCCTTGGGCGCGCTGCAGGGCGTGTTGCAGGGAGACGACCGGATGAGCTGGGCCTATTCCGCGGAACCGGAATCGCCGCGTCGGGCATTCGCCGATACGGCGTCGATTCTTTGGCGACTGACCGGAAAGATTCCCCGCTTCGTTCCGGCGACGTTGACGCCGGGCGGCAGCAGCATCGCGGATGAAACAATCTATTTGCTCGTCGGCCGGGCCGCCGAATGGCGCGACGCGGGCAAC
>DOMV01000205.1:10407-10544 GCA_003509805.1 Planctomycetaceae bacterium | reverse complement strand
TTTTCCTCCTTCTCGTCATACTTGAAATTCAGAATGGCGATCAAATAGACCGGATCGAGTTGGAAGTTCCAGTCGCCGACCTGGGCCTGATCGCGGATCGGGAAGGTCACGTAGAAGACGGAGCGATCCCGGAAATA
>DOMV01000205.1:0-10298 GCA_003509805.1 Planctomycetaceae bacterium | reverse complement strand
CCGAGTTCAGAAAATCGATCAGGGGTTCTTTGTTCGCTTCCTGGCCGAACAACTTCTTGAACCCGAAATCGGTGTAGGGATTGATATATCTCGACATGGTTTTCCCTTCTCCTTTCCCTTTCATTTTAGTGGAAAAAACGCAAAAAGCAAGCATTTTCATCAAACGAGGAGGCGACCGACGGGAGCCATGTTATCGAGGGTGAAGCCTTTCGCGGTGCAGCGGCATGCTGCTTACATCCACTTGTCTTCCCCGGCGATTTCGCGCAGTTCGGCCTGGACGGCTTCGGTCAGCGTGCCTGCGGTACAGCCGAGCGACTTGATCGATTCAAGCTGCTCGTAGAGGGCGATCTGACATCCTACCATGCTGGGATACACGTTTCCAAATGGAACGAGGCAGGTTTTCCGAAAAACAACGGACGCGGAAATGAGGGAACGGCGCTGCGTTTTTTCCGTTGGTTGTCTATGACGGGAAGGCGGAAAAGGAGATCGCGAGAATGTTTTGTGTTGTGAAGTCGGCTATTCACGCAGGAGTTCAGAATTGGTGTCACTGGTAAAAGTAGCGGAATTCGACTCATCCGCACCGGACGATCAATCGCTTGCTCAGTCGTCGACCGAAGCCTGGGAACGATTTTGGGACACCGTTGCCGCCGGTCGGTCCGGTGGGTAACGGCCTGGATTGTCCACTCCCCTCGACGGCGACTGCGCACATTGTCGGAGTGCTCCAGATGATGGCGGACGGAGTGCCGATGGAAGTCGTGCCCGCCGTTTCGGAACTTACCATTCACCAGGCGGTCGTATACGGTATAGCGAACAGGTCTACTACTTTTTCTTCGCCTCTGCCTGCATTTTTTCTTCCTGCTCGGCGGCCTGTTCGATCGAACCGACGTACATAAACGCCTGCTCGGAAAGGTGGTCCCATTTTCCGGCGGCGATCTCTTCAAAAGAACGGATCGTATCTTCAAGCGGGGTGATTTCGCCCGGCTTGCCGGTAAACGCTTCGGCGACGAGGAACGGTTGCGAAAGGAAGCGTTCCATCCGGCGGGCACGATGGACGACCAACTTGTCGTCTTCCGACAGCTCATCCGCCCCGAGAATCGCGATGATGTCCTGGAGTTCACGGTACCTCTGGAGCGTTTGCTGCACCGTCCGGGCACAGGCGTAATGTCGATCCCCGACATATTGCGGGTCGAGAACCCGGCTGGAAGAGGCCAACGGATCGACCGCGGGATAAATACCTTTTTCGGAAATGGCCCGTTCCAGGTAAATAAAGGCGTCGAGCTGGCCGAATGCCGTCGCCGGCGCCGGGTCGGTCGGGTCGTCCGCGGGAACATAAACCGCTTGGACGGAGGTGATCGCCCCCTTGTTCGTCGAGGCGATTCGCTCCTGGAGAGCACCCATTTCGGAGGCCAGTGTCGGCTGATACCCCACGGCGGAGGGCATACGCCCGAGCAGCGCGGAGACTTCGGAACCGGCCTGCGAGAAACGGAAAATGTTGTCGACGAACAGCAACACATCGGTTCCCGTCTGGTCGCGGAAATACTCGGCCATCGTCAAGGCCGAGAGAGCGACCCGGAGCCGAGCTCCCGGCGGTTCGTTCATTTGACCAAACACCATCGTCGTCTGTTCGATCACGGAACGACCGGTGTTGCCGATTTTCGCCTCCTGCATTTCCAGCCAAAGATCGTTTCCTTCACGGGTACGTTCACCGACGCCCGCGAACACGGAACTGCCGCCGTGCGCCGAGGCGATTCGGGCGATCAGCTCCTGGAGGATGACCGTTTTGCCGAGGCCCGCCCCGCCGAACAAACCGGCTTTTCCACCGCGAACGAAAGGGGTGAGCAGGTCGATGACTTTGATTCCTGTCGCAAAAACATCGGTGCTCGTCGACAGCTCCGTCAAGGGCGGCGCATCGCGGTGGATGGGGCGGAATTCCTTCGTATCGACCGGTCCCCTTTTGTCGATCGGTTGGCCGAGCAGGTTGAATACACGCCCAAGCGTTTCATTGCCGACGGGAACGGACACCGGCGCTCCGGTATCCCGGCAATCCATGCCGCGCACCAGACCGTCGGTACTGCCGAGGGCGACGCAACGGACACGACCGCCGCCGAGGTGTTGTTGGACTTCACCGGTCAGGTGAATCACGATTCCCTTTTGCTCGCTGTCGATTTTGACCGCGTTGAAGATTGCCGGCAGACGGTCTTCCGGGAACTGGGCGTCAAACGTGGAGCCGATCACTTGGGTGATCGTGCCGATATTTTTTTCCGTTGCTGAAACCATGATCCTAGTTAGGGCTGAATGTGTAATGTGGCGGTTCAGGTTGCGGTTCAGGTTAATGTCCGGGAGACAAACGAATTGCCGACTCGCAAACACCATCCGAGCACGGAAGCGCCCGGGCACCGCGAGTGCCGAGGGAACCGTGGACCCGCACCGGCGCTACCCGACCGAGGTGTCAAAAGGTGCTCGTATTTGCGGGCACAACGTTTCCGGACGGATCCGGGAGGTCCACTTTGAAAAACGGAATGCACAGCGGGTAGAGCCAAACGATACCTTCATTGGCCTTGATCGCACCGACGATCGGGAACGCCATCGCGGCGGCGACCAGAGCGAGTCCCGCGAGCGTGACCGGGATTATCAACACGAACCCGATAAAAACAGCCGTCAACAACAAGGAAGTGAACATCATCAGGCCAAGGACGGTCGTGTAGATGACAAGGCTGATAATCCAGTTGAGAATCACTTTTCCGTGCGTGTCGACAAGCGCACTTTTATCCTTATTGACGACCCAAAGGACAATCGGGGCGATGAGACCGAGCCCGGGACAAATCGCCTGGCAAAACTGCGACAAGTGCAGCAACATGCAATAGGTGTTCAGGTTCATGCCCCAAATCTGGAGGGAATGATCGTCAGGCGGGGTTTGGACATCGTTACTCATGGTCATCACTTCCTTAATCGAAAAAATTTTTCCCTTGCGTGAAACATGCGCCGCCGTGACGAGTTGCCCGACGACGCCAAAAAACATCCCTTATTCCCCGGATTTTTGAGGAATCCGCATCGCATAGAACGACCGCCAAACGAAGAAGAGTCCGATCGCGAGGAAGACGAGCGAGACGAACATCGTATGCCCGGCGTGTTGGCTCGGATCGGGTTGAATGGTCGAGGTGACGTTCGCAGCGATGTTTGCGGCGGCTCCTTTGGATTTTTCGAGGAAACCGGTGACGTCATACTTCATGACAATCGCGATTTCCGTCGCGAGGAGTCCGAACAGGGTCGAGAACTTGATGATCGGATTCAGCGATACGGAAGACGTGTCTTTGAAAGGATCGCCGACGGTATCGCCGATCACGGCGGCCGCATGCAGTTCGGTTCCTTTTTCCTTCAGGTCGACTTCGACGACTTTCTTGGCGTTGTCCCACGATCCACCGGCGTTGGCCATGTAAATCGCCTGGAACAATCCGAAGATCGCGATCGAGATCAGGTAGGCGACGAAGAAGTTCGGGTCCAGGAAGGCGAACGCCAGGGTCAATGAAATCAACGCGAGGAAGATGTTCCACATTCCCCGTTGCGCGTAAATCGTACAGATTTTCACGACTTCGAGCGAATCGCTCTCGCTCGCCTCCGTGTTGTCGAGTTTCATGTTCTTCTTGATGTACTCGACGGCACGGTACGCGCCGGTCGTCACCGCCTGGGTCGAAGCTCCGCAGAACCAGTAGACGACCGCACCGCCGCACATGAGGCCGAGGATGACCGGGGCCTTGGTCAATTCGAGGCTGAGCACGTTGAGCTGCGTCAGGAGCAGGATGATCGCGAAGATCATCGTCGTCGCACCGGCGACCGCCGTCCCGATAAGCACCGGTTTGGCCGTCGCTTTGAAGGTGTTCCCGGCGGAATCGTTCGCTTCGAGATAATGCTTGCCGAGCGCGAAATCCGGCTTGAAACCGAAATCTTTTTCGATTTCTTCGGAGATTCCCGGAATCTTCTCAATCTGGGAAAGTTCGAACACGGATTGCGCGTTGTCGGTCACGGGGCCGTAGCTGTCGACGGCGATGGTGACGGGTCCCATGCACAGCATACCGAAGGCGACGAGACCGAATGCGAACACCGGGGCATAGGGGCCGAGGATCGCGTCCAGTTGCCACGTGGCGACACAATAAGCGGCGGCCATGAGGACGGCGATCAAGGAACCCGTCCAGAAGGCGCTGTAATTTCCCGCGACGATCCCGGAAAGGATGTTCAAAGACGGTCCGCCTTCGCGCGACGCGGTAACGATTTCCGAAACGTGCTTCGACTTGGAACTGGTGAAGATTTTCGTAAACTCGGGAATGAGCACGGCGGCAAGCGTACCGCAACTGATAATCAGGGCGAGTTTCCACCAGGCTCCGTGGGCGAAGTCGTGGAGCAACATGGCACTCATGCCGAAGGAGGTCGAGATGCAAAGAATCGCGGCGATCCAGATCAATCGCATCAGCGGTTCCTCGAAATCGAATTCCTTCTTGTCGCCGTACAACTTTTCGGAAATCCATTGGTTGATGAAGTAGGCACAGCCGGAGAGGCAGTCCATGAGGAACCGCATCGCGAAGATCCAGACGATCAATTTCGCCTGAAGGTCGTGGGCCAAGGTCGTCGCACTTTCCAAACTGACCGGCACTTTCGCGATATTATTGGCCCAGTTTTCAAACATCGCTTTTCCGGCCCCGTTGAACAGCATTTCAGGGGTGACGGCGAGCACGATGAACGAAATGAGCGCGACGCCCGTCACACCGTAGGTTTCGAAACCGTCCGCGGTCGGACCGACGCTGTCGCCGGCATTGTCGCCGGTACAGTCGGCGATCACGCCCGGGTTGCGCGGATCGTCTTCACCGACCTTGAAGACGATCTTCATCAGGTCGGAACCGATGTCGGCGATTTTGGTAAAAATACCCCCGGCGATACGCAAGGCACTGGCCCCGAGCGATTCGCCGATGGCGAACCCAAGGAAGCAGAGGCCGACGATCTGCCGCGGCACGAACAGGAGGATGATGACCATCATCACGAGTTCGAGCGAAATGAGGAAGAGGCCGACGCTCATGCCCGCGCGGAGCGGAATGTTGACCACGTCCCACGGCCTCGCTTTCAAGGCGGCAAAGGCTGTGCGGGAATTGGCGTAGGTGTTGACCCGGATGCCGTACCAAGCAACGGCGTAGGAGCCGGCCATCCCGACGATCGCGAAAAAGAGGACACCCGCGAGGGTCAATTCGCGCGAGATCGGTTCCAAGCCGCCGTGTCCGGCTTCCTGGGGACTCAGGTAGACGAAAATCCCGTACGCGACGGCGATAAAAATGAAGAGACATATCAGGAATATCCCTTGCTGGACCAGGTAAGTGCTGCACGTCTTATAAATGATATCCGAAATTTTTCCCATCGACGGATGGACGGGCAACCGATGAATTTTGGTTCGCAGTGTCAGCGAAAAACCGAGGGTGATAATGATGACGAACCCGCCGATCGCCAACAGCCACCAAGCGGAAATCGTGAGTCCGAAAATATTGAAATGACCCGCGTGCAAATCGGGAATTTGAAGACTCGCTTCGCTCGCCAAGGCCGTCAGCCCGGACAGCATCAAGACGCCGAGAACCATAAAAATACGACACAGATTTTTCATAAAAGACACTTTCGAATAAAAAAAGGTGGTAAAGTGAACTATACTGGAAACGCGGTGAAAACGGACATTCGGTCAAGTCCGCCTGCCGTACTCGCTCGCCTTTAACGTCTGTTCAGACAAATGCTTAAACGTCTCGTTCAAGCGGCAGGCGATTGTTCGCAGGAGGATTGTCTTGCCGTTCGAAGTATACACTGCGGACCGCACGGTGTTCATGCGCCGTCGGGTCCGTGGCGGATTGCCGGATGGCTACGCCGCTCGGCTCAACACTAACTTAACGCATCGGCGCCGCCGATCAGTTCGGTCAATTCGCCGGTGATTTTGCCTTGCCGCGCCCGATTGTAGGCCCGGCTGAGCGAGTCGATCATCTTTGAAGCGTTGTCGGTCGCCGCTTTCATTGCAACCATCCTCGCGATTTGTTCGTTGACCGCCGCATCAAGGAAACACTTGAACAGCTTGACCTTGAATGCCGTCGTTACGGCTTCTTCCATGATGCTTTCGGCGGAAGGGAAAAACTCAAAGGGGATGTCGATCCCCCCGGCTGTGCCCAATCGCTCGCTCGCTTTCGCGAGTTTTTGCTGGGCCGCCTTCACCAAAGCCGCCTTTTTCAGCTCCGCCTCGCTCTGTTGTCGGGCGTCATCCGCCCGTTTCCCCTTCAGTTCCTCAGGGACGGTCAATTCGCTCATCGGCAGGAGAACCTCATGCACGGCCTGTTGTTTGCTGAGCGAAATGAATTTCGTGTACACGATTTCAAGCCGATCGAGCTTTCCGGTCATGTAGTCTTCCATGAACCGGTTCGCGAGTTCGTTGACCTCTTCGAACCGCGGCTTGTCCTCAAAATTGGTGTACGTGCGGTCGGCCGGCATACCGCGGAACCGGAAGGCCGCGATTCCCCGTTTTCCGGAAATCTCAAGCGTCGCGCCTTCTTGGTATTGTTTCCTCATCTCTTTCCATCGCGGCGTCGCAAGGCGGATGATGCCGACGTTGTAACCGCCGCAGAGTCCCCGGTTCGAGGCGAGCATCAGCAAGGCCGCATTCTTCGTATCGGGGTGTGTAGTCAACAGCGGATGCGAAAATTCGACACCGGCATGGAGGAGATTTCCGACAAGGGCGACAATCCGCTTGGTGTACGCGTTGATCGCGACACTCCGGTCCATTGCCCGCTTGAATTGCGCCGTCGCGATGAGTTCCATCGTTCGGGTGATTTTCCGGATGTTCCTCACCGACTTTCGCCGTCGATCGAGTTTTTTGATGTTTGCCATAATCTCAGCCGGTGCTCCGGCTACTCCTCACTGTACGGTTTCCTGATAACGTCGGGCATCCATCACGTCGTGAATTTCAACGTGGTCCTCATGGGTTTCGAAAAAAACGACGACGTTGTCGACGGAAAACAACCGAAGAGATCCCGTTTCCGTCCTGGAGCCGCTTCGCAATCCGTTTTGAATATCCTTCAAATGTGCTTTCAAACGAGCGAATAAACGCCCTGCATAATGCTTCGAACCGTTACGTTTCGTATAATAATCAAGGATATCTTTCAATCGGTCACGTGCCGACCCGTCCTAAATTATTTTTCGTGAAGCCATCGCTCGACCTCCATACAGACGACCTCATGCGGAATCCCTTTTCCTTCGGCCAATTGTCGACGGGAGAGTTCGATATTCTCGCGAACCCGGGGTGGAATATGGTAAAACCGTTCCGCGAGTTCGGCATTCGTCGTTCCCGGTTCCCATTCCTGAATACTCATCGTCCATCTCCCGGACAAAAATGGATTTCACTTACCACGGTTTTCACTTTTTCGGCACGATCGACACAACGGCGAAAATCACAACGGCAGTCATGACGACGACCACGGGAACGGCAATCAAAACAAGCAATCCAAGGGTTGATGGTTCGGTGGTCATCGCGTTTCCAGTATATGTTATACCGAAGCCGGTTGAGTCGTTGGTAAACACAGCCCGTCCTACCCGCCTGCTTACCTTCGGAAAGCAGGCTTCCCAAGAATCGGCTTCGGGAAATTTCAACCGCCTTCAGTATAAAGGTCAAAACGGGCTTGCCTCCGGATCGCGCCGGGCGTCCCAAACCGCGAGAATTTCAATCTCGTTCGGGCGGATCCGGTAAACAACCATGTAATTTTCATGCGGCATAACACGTTCGTCGGGCCGACCCGTCGCTTCGCCCATCTGCGGGACAACACGAACGATTTCCAACTTTCTTCTCAAACCTTGCAACAGTCGCCGACTGTAATCATTGGAACCATTTCTCTCGCGAAAAAAAGCAAGGATCGTGGCGAATTCGGCCCGGGCTTTCGAATGCCATATCACGTTTCGCCTTTTTTGAGCCATGCGTCGAACTCCCGCATCACTTGTTCATGGGGAATGTCCATCCCGGTTTCAATTTCTTTTTCCCGGCGATCGAGTTCAGCGTTTTCCTCCGGTGTGAAATGATAAACCCCTTTATGCGGTTCGATCAACGTATGGATCGCTTCCAACACGGCGAAATCGTCGATCCCGTTCAAATCCTCGCGGATCATGTCCCGGAACAAGTCGAGATCGACCGCCGTATCCGTCGCCGTCACGTTCATCACCGGCTCCTTAAATTGAGTCACTCCGCCTCGTGAGGCGGTTATTCACGACAATCCTATTTGAACGAGTCGTTGAACTCGTTCAGGGCATCCGTCATCTGCTTGAACAAATCGTCGTTCAATTTGCGTTCCCGGGCGATCGTGTCCCAGAGGGCCTGCTTTTTCGAGTGGATGAAATCGATCATCCCATCACACCATTCAAGCGTCCGAGCGACCGGAATCGCATCAATGAAACCTTTCGTACCAGCGTAGATCAGGAAGACCTGATCGATCACCGGTTTCGGCTTGCAGATTCCCTGCTTGAGCAGTTCTGTCAGGCGGGCTCCGCGATCAAGCCGCGCCTGGGTCGCCGGATCGAGATCGGTTCCCATTTGGGCAAATGCCTCCAATTCGCGGTAGGCGGCCAAGTCGAGACGTAATCCGCCTGCAACCTGTTTCATTGCCGGGATTTGCGCGGAACCGCCGACACGGCTTACCGAGATGCCGACGTTCATCGCCGGGCGCTGTCCCCGGAAAAAGAGGTCGGGTTGGAGGTAAATCTGGCCGTCCGTAATCGAAATCACATTCGTCGGAATATACGCCGAAACCTCTCCTTCAAGCGTTTCGACGATCGGCAGCGCCGTGAGCGAACCGCCGCCGAGATCGTTTGAGAGTTTTGCCGAACGTTCCAGCAAACGGCTGTGGCAATAAAAAATATCGCCCGGGTACGCTTCACGTCCCGGGGGACGGCGCATGAGCAAGGAAAGCTGGCGGTAGGCCGCCGCCTGCTTCGAAAGGTCGTCGTAGATGACGAGCGTGTGCTCTTTCTTGTTGTACATGAAGTATTCCGCCATCGCACAGCCCGCATACGGGGCGATATACTGGAGCGGAGCCGCGCTGCTCGCCCCGGCGACGATGACGGTCGTGTAATCCATCGCGTCGTATTTGCGGAGCGTTTCGATGATTCCCGCGACGGTCGAATCCTTTTGGCCGACGGCGACATAGAAGCACTTGACGCCCGTATCCTTCTGGTTCAGGATCGTGTCGATGCAGATCGCCGTTTTTCCGGTTTTTCGGTCGCCAATAATCAATTCGCGCTGACCGCGACCGATCGGGGTCATGGCGTCGATTGCCGCGATCCCGGTCTGGAGGGATTCGCGAACCGGTTGACGATCGGCGATACCGGGCGCATCGGATTCGACGAAACGGTATTCCGTTGTGACGATCGGACCTTTTCCGTCGAGCGGGTTGCCGAGCGGATCAAGGACACGACCGAGCACGGCGTCGCCGACCGGAACCTGGAGCAACCGTCCCGTGGTCCGCGCTTCGTCGCCTTCGTTGATTTTGAGATAATCGCCCAGGATGATGACGCCTACCGAATTTTCTTCGAGGTTGAACGCTTGCCCCATCACGCCTGCCGCAGGAAAATCGATCATTTCCCCGGCCATGATTCCCGTCAGGCCGTAGACGCGCGCAATACCATCGCCGACCTCAAGGACGCGGCCGACCTCACGGACGTCGATTTTACCTTCATATTGTTCAATTTCCTTCTGGATTACGGAAGCTATCTCGTCGGCGTTGAATTTCATTTGCGCTCCTGTCAATCATCTGTTGACGAACGTTTTTAAGTTGGGTAAGGAGGGACGCGTCGTAGATCGTATCGCCGACGCGAACGACGAGCCCGCCGATCGTCTCAGGATCGACCTGGCTCAGAATGATCGGTTCTCCACCGAGAACGCCGCGCAATTTTTCGGACAGATTCTCCAGAATCGGGCCATCCAGCTCCGTAGCCGTGGTGATCGTTACCGGAATTCGACCGCGAATCTCGTCCAAACGCCGCCGACTTTCGAAGCAGATTGCCTCCAAAATATCCAGCCGGTTCCGCTTGGCCACGATTGTCAGAAAATTCCAAAAAATCGGCGATGCGTCCGATGCGATTGCTTTCTCAAGCAAACTCAGTTTTTCCTCGCCGGGCAGCATGGCCGAAGCGAGAATAGCGGCAAATTTCGGTTGCGCTTTCAGCACGTCGATAAACGATTCGAATTCCGCAACGGCGTCGTCCTGCACGGCACCCTGGGCTTGCGCGGCATTCAAATACGCTTC
>DOMV01000479.1 GCA_003509805.1 Planctomycetaceae bacterium | reverse complement strand
AATAGGTTCCCGTGGCCCCGATACCGGGTCGCACGACCGTAAACGGCACCGACGGCGTTCCGGGCACAGGCGGTTGCGGACCCGGCGGCTCAGGCGGCTCAGGCGGACCGGGGGGATCGATCGGGTCGGGCGGCACTTCGCCGAAATGATAGCCGGAACCCTTGCCGTCGACCGGCATCCGGATTCCGTCGATCACATCGGCAGGNNGTTTCCTCGCCGTCCCCATACTTGTCGTAAACAGCGGGCAACGCCTCCTCGACGATCCGGTACATTTTCGTCGGGCAAAGGCCGGTGAAGATGTAAAATCCGTTCACGTCCGTCGTCGCCGTCCGGTTCGTCCTGACATAGGCGCCCGTCGTCTCGTCACGGACCCAGAGCGTCAGGTCGACGCCGGCGAGCCCTTTTTCACCGGCATCCCGGCGGCCGTTCTTGTCGGCGTCTTCGTAGACGTAGCCGCTCAAATAACCTCGCCGCAGCTCGCCGAAGTTGTAATTGCCGGCATCGTCGTCCTCACCGATGACGATGCCCGAAAACCGGTTCCCGTCCCCGGCCACGTCGCCGCCGTGGTCGCCGAGCGTGTCTTTTCCGTCACAGTATTTGTCGTCGAGTTCCCCGTCGCGGACTTCGGTGACGCAATACGTTCCAGGCGGGAGATTGTCGAAACGGTACGCGCCGTTCCCGTCGGTCACGGTCGTGACGTCCGTCGCGACGAACCGGCCCAGGGTTGCGTCCCAAACACACAAGGCGACCGTCACGCCCGGGATTCCTTTTTCGTTCCCGTCGAACACGCCGTCGTTATCGTCGTCCTCGTACACATGGCCGCCGATCGACCCCGGTTTTTCGATGACGACTTTTTCAAGTTCGCCGAAATCGTAACCGACGCCGTGCCGGTCCTCACCGACGTCGATTTCGTCGATCACGTCGTTCGCGGAACGCGTGCCGCCGAGCGAACCGATCGTGTCGGAACCGTCGTCGTACGCCGTCGGCTGCGTTTCCGAAACCCGGTACACGCCGGGCGCCAGATCCGCGAAGGAATACGCCCCGTCGGCGTCGGTGGTTTTCGTTGCGACCACGACGTACCGGTTCATCGCGGTATCGAAGCGCCAGAGGGTAACGGTAACGCCCGCGATTCCTCGTTCACCGGCATCCCGTCGTCCATTCCTGTCGGCGTCGACATAGACGTGGCCAGCGAGCGAACCCGGTTCCGGGGCGGGAACGACCGGTTTTTCCTTTTCACCGAAATCGTAGTCGGTTCCGGCACCGGCGAGCGGCACGAAAATCGAATGGATATCGTCGCCGGGATTGACCGCCGTTCCGCCGAGCGTTCCCGGACGGTCTTTTCCGTCGAGATAGTCGTCGGGTTGTTCTTCCGTGATTCGATAAACCCGGTTCGGATCAAGGTCGTCGAAACGGTAGGAGCCGTCGGGATTCGTCACCACCGACCGTATTTTCGTATAACCGACGCCGGGCTCCCGGACCCAGAGATGGATGGTGACGCCGCCGATCCCGATTTCGCCGGGATCTTTGGTTCCGTCGTCGTTCGTATCGACATAAACGTACCCGGAAAGCGAACCGGCGTACAATTCCCGGTCGAGTTCGCCGAAATTGTAATGGATACCGTTTTGATTGATGCCCAGGCTGATCGCCGAAATCCAGTCGTCGGGATCGCTCGCCCTGCCGACCGTGTTTCCATCGATCGTTCCCGGCGTGTTTTTGCCGCTGATGTAGCCGTCCGGCTGGGATTCGACGATTTTGTATTTTTTCAACGGATCGAGAGCCGAAAACCGGTAGGCCCCGTCCGCTCCCGTCGTCGTTTTCGCCAGGAACACATAGCCGTTCGCCTCGTCGCTCCAGACGAGGAGATCGAGTTCGACGCCCGAAATGCCGGCTTCGTTGGGATTCCTGACCCCGTTGTCGTCCGTATCCGCATAAACGTATCCGCTGAGCGAACCTTTGCGCAATTCGCCGAAATTGTAGTTGTCGAGATGCTGATTCGCGCCGACGGCGATCACGGAAATCCAATCGTCCGCATCGGAAGCGACCCCGTTCGCGTCGTCGTTCAGACCGCCGTCGACCGTTCCGGGCGTGTTTTTGCCGCTGACATAACCGTCGGGCTGTTCGACTTCGACAACGCGGTAAAGGCTCCAGGCGGCGAGATCGTCGAACGTGTAAAAGCCGTTCGCGTCGGTCGTCGTTTTCAAACCTTCGCCGATGCGTTCGTACCGGCCCGTCCCGTCGTTCCAGCGGAGCAGTTCCAATTCGACGGCACCGATGCCTTTTTCGCCGTTCCCCTTGATCCCGTCGTTGTCGTCGTCTTCATAGACGTAGCCGCTGATCGAGCCGTTTTGGGGCGATTGCGGCTCGGCGGTCCCGGTGAGGCCGGCAATAAAGGTCACATTATTGACGTTGTTTTCTTCGAGATAGTCCCCAAGCGAATCGAATCGCCCGCCCAGCGTCGGGATCAGGTCGTTCCGGTTGGAAAACGCCCCTTGAAAACGGGTGTCCCGGTAATGGCTCGAACTGAAACGCGCGTCGAAAACCGAATCGGCGAATTCCGCGCCCGAAGCGGAAGGGTCCCAGGTTCCGTCGCTTCCGAGTTCGTCGACGTCGATCGTAAAGGTGAACGTCGAACCCGCGTCGAAACGGGTAAAGTAGACGATCAATTCGTGGGAATCGACCTCCCAGGAACTCACGTCGATTCCATCCTGTTCCGCGAAATCGAAATGGAAACAACCGTCCACCCCTTCGTCGCCGCCCACGGTGCCGGTATGGAAGAAGAGCGTGTCCTGGAGTTGGATCCGGAACGACGCCAAATGCGTTCCCTGCCCGCCGCCGTTCCAGGTCACGGAAAACGTGTCGCCCTCGCTGTCCCTGGCCGTGGCGCTCGAATCGCCGGTTTCGTGATACAACACCCCGACGTCGATGTCGTCCGGCGGAGCGAACAACGGATTGACGGAGAGCAATTCCCGCGATTCCATTTGTTCGAACCGGCAACTGCGTACCTCGATACGCCGTTTTTTCTTGGATCTGGTGTTCCCGAAAAGATCGTTGAGCAATCCCATGGCAGTGATGATGGTTGAAGGGTATCGGCCTTCAGGAGGAAACGGTGTCGATGTCGTACGGTGTATCGGTACGGTACGGTCATGGAGCGATGTTCCAAAACTTGACGCCGGTGTCGAAACTTCCGGAAATCAGGCGGTCGTTCGCGACATCGAAAAGGAGCGTCGTGACCGTCCCGGTATGTCCCGTCAGGTCGGTCGATTGGCGGGCGTTCGAAATATCCCAAAGTCGGACGACGTTATCACTCTCTCCGGATGCAAGCCGGTCGTTGGCGCAAAAGCCGATCGAAAACGTTTTCCCGGGCCGTTCCGGCAGGGTGACCGCGATCGAACCGTCCCGGACGTTCCAGAGGAGAATCGAGGGCCCGTCGCTCCCGACGGCGAGCAGCGTTCCGTCCGGACTGAAGGCCAGCGCGTTGACCCGGCGGGCGTCCCCTTTGAGATCCCGGTCGGTTTTTTGGGTCTGCGTATTCCAAAGCCGGATCGTTCCGTTGCGACCGGCGACGGCAATCCGTTTTCCGTCCGGTGAGTAAGCAATCGCCTGGTTGGCGCCGCCGGGAGCGTCGAAGGAAACCGTTTCGCGACCGTCGGCCGTACGGTAACAACGGACGGCTTTTTCGAAACCGCAGACCGCGAACGTCGTCCCGTCCGGACTTACCGCGACCGCCCGGGCACCACGGACCGGCTGCCGAATTTCGACGGTTCGGTTACCGTCGCGCGTTCCCCAAACCCGGATTCCGCCGTTTTGATCGACGCTGATCAACGCTTGTCCGTCCGGAGTGAAAACCGCGCCGCGGACCCAGTCGCGATGCCCGGCCTTTTCCCACAAAACGGCATGAGAACCGCCTTCGCCGACCGTTCCCGCAGGCAAATCAATCATGCGGACGACATGATCGTCACCGGCGACCGCGAGGTAGCGCCCTCCCGCTCCCAAGGCCAACGCCGTGACGGTCGGAAGCCTCCTGTCCGCGGAATCGCCTAAAAGCGACTTCAGCGAAATTTCCGCCGCCGGTTTAAGCGTTGTCACCTCCGGCGTTTTCGTCTCCTGGGTCGATCCGGTTCCCGTTCCCGACAGGAGCAGGAGAACCACGGCCCCGAGAATAACACATCTGTTCACCAGCATGATTCGTAGATTCCTCTGAACGAGTAACTTCAATTGTCTCGCGTGTATGTTGGAAACGCGATGAAAACGAACATTCGGTCAAGTCTGTCTGCCGCACTCACTCGCTCCTAACTTCTGTTTGTATAATAACATCAACGGATCGTTCGAGCGGCAGGCGGTTATGCGAGGGATTGTGCGTGGGAACAGTTTCAGGCCGCTTACGGCATACATCAAAGGCAGTTGAAATTTCCCGAAGCCGGTCGCGAGCCGCGACGG
>DOMV01000126.1 GCA_003509805.1 Planctomycetaceae bacterium | reverse complement strand
TTCGTTTCAGAATGGACTTTGATACGCCGCGTCATGTCAATTCTCCCCGACCTGTTTGTTTTGGTATCGAAAATAGGTTTCCGTGCCAAACGGGCAACGCGAATTTCGTCGCCGCCTCCTTCGGCCAGTAGACGATAATTTGCAACGGATCGACCACGCCCCCAATCGGCTTGCTTGTGACATGCGTCCGAATCGTGCCGCGACCCCTGATTTCGCCATTCGAAACCAGCGTGTGCGCGTGAATCTCCGCCTCGTTGCGCAAAGTCGCCCCGGCCTCGATGATAATGTCGCAGGCCAATCGCCCTTTGCGTATCGTTAATTCGCCTTTCCTGATGATCCACATGCTGATTTGCTCCGCTTCAGGTTACAGAATCGCGACCATGCCCGCGCTCAATGTTTTTTGCGTATCGACAATTGTTCATTTCGTAGCAAAATACGATCAGGGAATGCAGGGAATTTCGATTCGCGACGACAACATTGTTTCGCCGGTGGCGATCACCTTCAATTCGACGCGGGCATACCTGGCTTCCCGGTCAGGTAAAAACGAAACAGCCGTGTGTGCTTTGACGTCGGTTCTCCCTCGCAAATTAAGGTATCCCTGCAATATCGTTCGACACTCTTTGTCATCCGCGTCGTATAATATTGAAACAAATTCAACGGCACCAAACCCGCCCGTTATGTGGAGCACGATGTTAATGTGGGAAGCATGAACGTCATGCCATCGCCACGTGATTTCAAAGTGATCCGGCAAACAGTTTTCAGGATGATGCTTCTGGTACACGAGCTTGTCGCCGTAATAGGCACTTTTAATATTTGTTTCACCGACTCGCAAGGCGGCGATCTTTTTTGTTCCGATATAAACGGGCATGTCATTCAGGGATCAAGTAAAACGTGTCATGAATAATTGTTTCGAGATTGTCGTATTGTTCCTGTGTCAGGACCACACGATCGACTTCTCCCGTCGGCCCTTGAATTCCCGGTTCGCCGGCCTCGCCTTTTTCGCCCTTGAGCGACGCGATAAATTCCGTTTCGCTTTTGCCGGCGTTGCCCGGAAGTTCAAGCCAGCTTTCGTAGGCCGACTTGCCGGCGAGGCTCAACTCGCCGCCCGCAGCGATTTCCGTCAATTTTTGTTCAAGGTCGGTAATATCCGAAACAGGATGCGTGTGTTCCCGCGGCGGAAACATTTCCGGTTTGTTTGCAAGGTCGTTCCAGTCGCTCGCGCCTCCGGACAGGTCGCCCAAAATGTAGCAAAAATACGATCCGTCCTGTTCGAGCACGATTGCGTACCGACCGGCATTCGTGGAAGCGTTTTGGTCGAAAGGCGGCAAGATGGTCGCCGAATCAATCAGCGTGCCGCTTGCCGTGCCGTCCTCGCCCAACAGACGCAACGTCACCTTGCCATCCACCACCTCGGACACCACGCCGGCAAAGCCGACAAAGTTCCCGGCGCCGGTGCCGCCGACAGAGTTTCCTTCGAGCAGCGCGGCAAACGTCACTTCCTCGCCCGTCGGGTTGCCGTCGCCGTCCAGCACGTTTCCGACGTACAGATTTTGGACGGAATCAAAGCGGATGTTCCCGACCAGCACGGTCGAGCCATCCACTTCGTATCCGCCGCCGCCGAACAAGGGAATGGCAAAACGTGCTTTTTCGCCTTGCGATTCCTGTTCAATGACCATCGCCAAGGGGCCGGAATTGTCGCTGCTCATATTTGTACTTTAATGGATTCGAGTTTCAGGGTTCCCGGTTGAAGCACCACGAGGTCGCGCAGCACGTCGCCGGTGGCGTCGCCTTGTTTGTTGACCAGTTGGCCGATTCCCATGCCGGCTGAATCGTAGCCGATGATCCGCACCAGTTTGGCATTGCCGCTGTTGTTCCCGCTAAGCCACGGCAAATTCATCAATTTGCGTGACGAGGCGATTTCGCCCAGGTCGTCGCCGAGCACGATGAGATTGCCGCCGCTCACGACGGCCCGGATCGCCGCCGTGGTGACCGAGGGGAGATTCGACCATGTAACAAGATCATCGCTCGCGGCAACCCCGCCGTCGCGGTTTGTAACAAGAAAAACGCCGATGGCGTCGATGTACGCCAGGGCCATGATGTCGGCGGTCGACGCGAACGGTTTCACACCTGTTTTCCAGTCGCCGTTCTCATCTGTAACAATAAGTTCTCCGCCTTCGCCGCCGGCCGCGAATTTCGCCTTGCCGTGACAAATCGCGTACAGATTTTTCGCCGTCGGCGATGCGACCGGCGTAAAATGCGACGCATCGACGCTCTCGCGGATCATGCCCCCGCCGCCCACGCCGACCCATTTTCCGTTGCCGCCGCGGATGCGCGTCAGCCCGCGTGTGAACTCCGGGCCGTCTTCCTGTTCCAAAAATTCGAGCCGGCCGCCATTCCATGCGGATCGCAGCACCGGCCCGTTGGAGCACGCGACAACGAACGTCCTGTTATAGTACGAAATATCGGAGAAATCGCAGTCGCCCTCTACTTTCTCCGCCGTCGTCCAGTCTTTTCCGTTGCGGGAAGTCGAAAACGCCTTTTCCGTATCGATAGCGATGAGGATCGGAACGCCCTCGAAATCAAGGCCCGACGCGACGCCGATGACCGGCTTCGTGAACGGCTGGTTCTCGACAAGCCGCCACTCCGCGTTATTGTCCGAAAAACCGATGCCCGATTCGCCGACCAGGACGAGCGTGTCGCCGACGGCCGCCCCGTCGTGCAAAATCGACGAGACGAGCGGCCCTTTTTTTGAAACAGGACGGCACCTCGACGAATTCAAGATTGCTCTTCATGCCTTCGAAGATGGCCTGGAAGTCGATCTCAACCGGCGGCAGGTGCGTTTTCGGAACAAGATTGTTTTCGTCGAGCGGCGCCACCCCGCCGGGCTCGCCCTTGCCGATCTGCCCGTCCGGCACCTTTTTTGTTTCATCAAGGCTAGCCACGCCTCCGGGTGCGCCGACCATCGTTTTTGTAACCAGGCCGTCCGTCGGGTGAACGTGGTCGCCGCGTGCGTAACGATTACTGATTCCCGCATCGGCGTCGTTTTGAAGCGGCAAGGGCGAATCGTTGTACGGCGCAAGCGTATCCGTTTCGAAAATCATGCCCAAAATTTC
>DOMV01000302.1 GCA_003509805.1 Planctomycetaceae bacterium | reverse complement strand
AAGAAAACAAAAAAGGCCGGGAACCATTCGACGGTATCCGGCCTTACTCGATGCGCAGGGGGGCGACAAAAAAATGTCAACGCGGTACAAACAAGGAGCACAACCGGTTGTTACGCCGGCTTCGCCAATTCCGGTTGTCCGTGTTTTGATTTGTCATAATGGGAATAGGAATCGACGATTCGCGGGAAAAAATCGACGGAAATCGCCAAAAAAAACAATACAAAATCAATAATTGACTTTCACTGACGACCAACGGCACCGCACCGACAGGCACCGCATCGAAGCCGGGCGGCATCCTGAGGGGGGCACCGGACACGGACAGTTTAGTCCCCGACGCCGGTTCGTGTCAAGAGCGTTGGCGTAAGACGCGTCACTTTTTCACTTTTTTTTGTTTTCCACGCCGGATCGCGGGTTTTGGCGATACGTTTGCCTCCTGTAAGCGCCTCGCCCTCTATCATAATTCCGGTTTCCGCCGGCGTTCTGTACGGCATTATTTGCGGCACTGTTCGCAGCACCAGTCACGGCGCCGTTCGCCGTACCGCGTGTTCCCGGGGAAAACGTCGCATTTTGCATGGGTTTCCCACCCGGTTCAGGGCGATCGGCCGGTTTTTGAATCGCGTCTTCCCGTGAAGAAGGCGACCCGGTTTCCCGCGGAGGAGCTTGATCTCCCGGAGTGGATCGTGCGTCCGGGGACGGCATACCGGGCTCGTCGCCGGCCTTCGGACCGACCGGTCTTCTTTCGACGGTCTCCGGTTTGCCCCCGGCGAGCCGTTCTTTTTCCCGTTTTTCGGCATCCGCCTTCCGGGCTTTCTCCTCGTCGAATTTTTTCAGGACGGCGAAACATTCGTCAAGCGTGGCGATTCCGTCGCCGTTGAGATCGAGAAAAGCGAATTCGTCGGCCATTTCCTTGCTCCACGCCTTCCCTTTCCATTGCGGCACGTTTGGATATTCCCGCATCGTCAATTGCGAATCGCGATCCACATCCGCCTCCACAAACCACGGGGGAACGCCCGGCGGCAACCGGTCATACGGCTGCGAAGGCTTGAAATCGATCCCGATATACCCGGAGGAAGCACTCGTCTTGCCACCGAGGGCGGCGATCATCTCGGTCATCGATATCCGGCCGTCGCGATTCTTATCCGTCGCCTCGGCATCGAACGGGAGCGTTTTCGGCCATTCGTTTTTGTCCTTGTCGAGATAGCCGTTCTTGTTGTTGTCGAACTTGTTCATCAAATCCCGCGCCGCCTGTTGAATCGGGTCCGTCGATCGGGCCACTTGTTCCGAAACGGCGTTGGGGGCCACGGCGGCTTTTTCTTCCTTGGGACGTTCTCCGAAAGCGAGTACGGCCGTCTCCGTCTCTTCCTGTTCGCCGAATTCGGGAACCAGCGGATCGACGGAAGGACCGGCCTGCTCCCCGTTCGATCGCGGCCTGTTCGACCTGTCGGCATTGCCGCCTTCCGTTTTTCCGCCCGATTTGGCTTGGCGTTCCAGTGTCGCCAGGTTGATCGTTTTGTCCGGATCGCCTCCCATGCGACGGACGATTTGCGCAACGAACTCGCGCCGGTATTCCGGAATTTCCCGCGATGTGAGTTTCCCATCGTTGTCGGCATCCATCGATTTGAGCATTTGAATCATTCGCGCATTACGATCCTGCCCTCCGCCCGGCGGTCCGGCGGGAAAACCGATCCGGGGCCCTCCCGGCCCGCCTTCTCCCCTCATCATCGGCGGCGGACCGTTGAAATCACGGTCGCGCCGGCGTTCTCCCCGTCTTTCTTCCGAACGGTTCGGGGGCTGCGCAAAAACCGAAGCGGCCATAACCGTCAAAACGGTCGTCAAGACGGCAAAGCCCAGGAAAACATGTTTGCGGGAAGTATTCATGGAGCACCTTGTGGTCTGCAAACGGGCGGTAAATTCCAAAACCGGTATGACGAATCATATACTGGAAACGCGATGAAACGGACATTCGGTCAAGCCCGCCTGCCGCACTCACTCGCTTTTAACGTCTGTTCAAGCAAGTGCTTATACTGAAGGCTGTTGAAATTTCCCGAAGCCGGCTTTCAAGGAGCCTGCCCTCGAAAAACAACACCGCACGGAGGGTAAACGGGCGGACCAAACAGGCTGTGTTTACCAACGACTCGACCGGCTTCGGTATAAACGGATCGTTCGAGCGGCAGGCGGTTCTGCGCGGGGTTGTTCGCGGGAGGATTGTCCTGCCGTTCGAATATACACGACATCCTCTCGATATCAAACCCTTTTTCCGACCCATCGGACCGCGTGATCGTTAAAAAAGAACCGAATACGGAGAATTCGTTTTGTTTCCCGCATGTTGACAGGCACGTGCTCCCGGAGATAATGGAACGTGTTGGAATACACCGGGACGCGGCCGGACCGGGAATGCCGTCTCCGGCTTTCTCTCCCCATGTTCCGAATCCCTTCGGCGCCCGGCGAATCGGCGTTATACGGCAAACGGCCTGAAACTACGGCATGATACTCCTCCCGCGCACAATCGCTTGTTGCCCGAACGCGTTTGTTGTTCGAACGAAATATGCAACCCGATGTTTACACGGATGTTGTGGTGAGTGAGTGCAACAAGCAGCCGTCACCAAACAACCAATTTCACCGCGTTTCCAGTATACCTCCTTACAGGAGAACGTGTTATCGCGAGCCGGTTCGGACAGGTTATCCGTTTTTTTTATTTTCATTTCATCATGTCCATGGAATCTCCCCGTATCCGACGTGCCTTGATCAGTGTCAGCGATAAAATGGGCCTGACCGCTTTCGCCAAGGGCTTAAATGCCGCGGGTGTTGAAATTTACAGCACCGGCGGGACGCGCGCCCACCTGGAAAAAGAAGGAATTCCCGTCCACGATATTGCCGCTTATACCGGTTTTCCGGAAATGATGGACGGCCGGTTGAAAACGCTCCATCCACGGGTTTTCGGCGGAATTCTCTGCCGTCGCGACACGCTCGGCGACATGAACGCCGTCGCGGAACACGGAATCCACTGCTTCGAACTGGTCGTCGTCAATCTTTATCCGTTCGAGGCGACCGTGGCCCGGGAAGGAGCGACCGATGAGGAAGCGATTGAAAACATCGATATCGGCGGTCCGTCGATGGTCCGGGCGGCGGCCAAAAACCACGAGTTCGTAACCATTATCACGGATTCGGGCCAGTATTCACTCGTTTTGGAACAGATACAAACGACGGGGACGACCACGCTCCAGCTTCGCCGAAGCCTTGCCCGGGACGCTTTCAACCATACGGCCGCCTATGACACGGCCATTTCGCGGTATTTCAACGAGCACGATCAGGACGGTCCCTTCCCGAATACGCTTTCCGTTTCCTACCGCCGGAGCACGGTGTTGCGGTACGGCGAGAACCCGCACCAACAGGCGGCGCTTTACCTTGACCGGAAAAGCGGGGGGCCCAGCGTCGTCACCTCGCGCCAATTGAACGGCAAGGAACTGTCTTACAACAACCTGCTGGATTTGGATGCCGCGCTTGCCATCGTTCGCGCCTTCGACCGGCCGGCGGCGGTCGTCCTCAAACACAACAATCCCTGCGGGGCTGCGCTCGCCGAATCCGCCGTCGACGCGACGCGAAAGGCGATGGAAGGCGACCCGCTCAGCGCGTTCGGGAGCGTTCTCGGATTCAATTGTCCTCTTGACGCGGAAGCGGCCGAATACCTTGCGACGCCCGGCCTGTTCGTCGAAGCGATCATCGCCCCGGAGTTCACCCCGGAAGCGCTCGAAATCCTGAAAACGAAGCCGAAATGGAGGGAAAACGTGCGGTTGCTCCATTGCGGCCCCTTCGGCACGGCGTCGTCGCGATGGTCGGTCCGGCCGATCGAAGGAGGAGCGCTGTACCAGGAAGCCGACGTGTTGCCCGACCCGGAAAAACTTTGGCAGATCGTCACGGAGAAAAAACCGGAGCCGCGACAGATGGACGACCTGCGTTTCGCCTGGGAAATGGTCCGGCACGTCAAATCGAACGCGATCACGGTGTGCAAGGACCGTATGCTGCTCGGAGCCGGGGCCGGCCAGATGAGTCGGGTCGATTCCGTCGAGATCGCCTTGAAAAAAGCGGGCGGCCGCAGCGTCGGGGCGGTCCTCGGGAGCGACGCGTTTTTTCCGTTTCCCGATTCGGTGGAAGTTGCCGCGACTCAAGGAATTGCGGCGATCATCCAGCCGGGGGGGTCGCGTAAGGATGAAATGGTTATCGAGGCGGCCAACCGTTACGGAATTCCCATGATTTTCACGCAACGGCGGCATTTCAAGCACTGAAAACCGGAAAGTCGTTGAGAGTGCCCGAAACATTGGCTTCGGGAAATGTCTCCGGTTTTCCTGTATTGCCGTTTTCAGTACACCACTTGTTTTTTCGGATAGCCCATGTCCACGATTACATCGGAGCAGCGTGCCAAGTTCCAAAAATTATTCGAACACGGCAACAAACAGATGATGGTCGCGAGTTTCGACTACGCGGCCGACATGTTCGAGGAATGCGTTCTCGGCGATCCCGGGAATGTGATTTACCTGAAATCGTTTTTCGAAAACTTGAAGCGAAAATTCGCCGACAGGAAAAAACGGGGGTTTTTCGGCAAAATCGGCGCACCGTCGTTCCGTACGAAAAAACCGGAACAAATCTTCGAAGCGAGCGTCAAGACCCTCAAGTCGTTCCCCTGGGACGCCCCGGTCCTGGTGGCGCTCGGGAAAGCCTGCCTCGAAATGCACAACGACGAGTCGGCCCGGGTTGCCTTCCGCTTCGCCGTGGAGGCCGATCCGAACGATCTGGAAGCGAACCGGAATCTTGCCGAAGTTCTTCGCGAGGATCATCTGTACGATGAAGCGCTCGCCTGTTGGGCCCGCATCCGCAAAGTGAAACCGGACGATCCGGAAGCGATCAAGGCGATGAAGGACATTCACGTCGAAAAAACCATCCACAAGGGAGGTTACGAAAGCGGCGATTCGAAACAGGTTCGCGGCGTCGCCGAACAAATGAAGTCGGCCACCAGTGAATCGGAAGATGTCATGGGAAGAAAGTTGACCTATGAAGAGCAGGTCGAACGTCGAATCAAGAAAAATCCGGGGGATGTCGCCAATTATCTCGAATTCGCCCAATACTATTACCAGTCGGGCAATTACGAAAAAGCGGAAATTCATTTCCGGAAGGTCGTCGAGCTTTCTCCCGGCGCCACCGACCAACTTGAACGCCTCTTGGACACCCAGAAACAACGGTTGCAAAACAAAGCGGTTCAGTTGAAGGAGGAATTCGAAAAAGCGAAATCGGCGGACATCCGGGATGAATTTTACAAGGTAAAAGAGGAACTGGACGCGAAAACTCTGGAATTGGCCCGGTTTCGTATCCAAAATCATCCCGCCCACTCCGGTTATCGGTTCGAATACGGCATGTTGCTGCTCCAGCGAGGAATGTACAAGGAAGCGATCAGCGAATTCCAGCACGCGAAAGCGGACTCGATGCGTAAAGGCGATTGTTTACTGGCGTTAGGACAGTGTTTCCAACAAATCAAGCAATATAAACTCGCGATGTCGCACTACCGGGAAGCGGTCGAAGCGATTACCGAGAATAATGATTCCAAGAAAAAAGCGCTCTACCTGGTCGCGAAACTTGCCCTCGGACTCGGTGAGTACGATTCCGCCGAACAATACGCTTCCCAGTTGGCCGCCGTCGATTTTTCTTATAAAGATGTGGGGGAGCTACTGGACAAAGCGACCAAAAGAGGGCAAAATTAGGACGAGGTCGCGAGCAGGGAGCACTGGGGCGGAGGGAGAGGGTTCGTACCCGCCTCCCCCTTCTTCTCGTGAATTGCGGCTTTTTACACCGCAAACGGCCCGAAACTGTTCCCGCGAACAATCGCCTGCCGCGCGCACAACCCGCGTAAATGCTTGCATTAACAAAAGTTGGAGCAAGCGAGTGCGGCAGGAAGGCTTGGCCAAATGTCCGTTTTCATCGCGTTTCCAGTATCGTTGCCGGTTTTCCGCACGTTCGATTTCAACCTGAAGACCAATCCCTCTTTTTTTCCACCTCCGGCCTCCGGCCTCCAGTTTCAATCACAAAATTATGCCGAATACAGAAAGCGCAAAAAAAAGACTGCGTCAAAACACCGTTGTTCGCGAGCGCAATCGCTCTTGGAGAACGGCGGTCCGTAACCGTTGTAAAAAAGTCGTCAAGGCGGTGACGAGCAAAAACCTGGAAGAGGCGGAGGCGTTTTTCAAGGATGCGGTTCGTATTCTCGATCGTGCGAGCGACAAGAAGATCATTCATAAAAATGCCGCCGCGCGCAAAAAATCCCGGCTCTGTGCGATGATTAAAAAACTGAAAACGCAGGGGTAAACGCAATCCATCGGCAGATATGCTGTAAACGGCCTGAAACTACGGCATGTTTTTNNCGAACGAAACGCTTATGTCATTATACACACAGAGGTTAGAATCGATTGAGCGCGGCAGGCAGGTTTGACCGAATGCCCGTTTTCATCGCGATTCCAGTATATATCAACGATTTTCGTGAAAGGCGACCGGTTTTTTCATGAAAATCGTTTTTTTCCGTTCGGATCGTTCCGCGTCGCGACTCCGGCTGCGCGTTATTTTCTCAATTCGCATCTTATGAAGATTTCCGCCAAAACCGAATACGCCTGCATTGCCGTCATGGAACTTGCCGCCAACAAGCATTCGAACGTACCGGTTCGAATTCGCAACATTGCGGAAAAACACAATGTACCGCCGCGGTTTCTCGTCCAGATTCTCCTGCAACTCAAGGGAGCGGCCATTGTTTCAAGCATTCGCGGGGCCTCGGGCGGTTATCAACTGACGCGGGGGCCCGAGCAGATCACGCTCGGTGAGGTCATGAATATCATCGACGCGCCCGCCCGGGCCGGAAAGCGTTCTTCCGCCGCGCCGACGGTCGGTTCCTCCACCGTAGGCGTCCTGACAAAAGCCTGGGAAAACGCCGAACGCAAGCGTCAGGACCATCTCAACGACATCACGTTCGCCGATCTCGTCAGGATGGCCGAGGAAGGAAACGTGTGAACGTGGTTCGTTTGGGCCGATGGATAGGCGGTGAATCGGCAGCGCTTCGGTAGTGCGACGACGACACGTCGAGGATGCCCGTGCCTGGTGTCTTCGTCGACGGTCAGCATGATATACCGGAAACGCGATGAATGTGAACATTTGGTCAAGTCTGCCTGCCGCACTCGCTCGTCTCTAACTCCTTTTTGTGTAATGACATAAACGGATCGTTCGAGCGGCAGTCGATTGTGCGTGGGAGGATTGTCAGGCCGTTTACGGTATAAACGGGATCATGCGTCTCGACAGACCAGGCCATAAAAGCAAGGAGACGGTCATGGAATGCAAAAGCGAGAAAAATAAAACGAAGTGTACGTGTTCCTATTCCTGCGGCAAGCGGGGAATCTGCTGTGATTGCCTTCATTCCCACCTTTCGCGACGGGAAATACCGGGCTGTTTTTTTTCTTCGGAAGCCGAGAAGACCTATGACCGCTCCTTTGAGCATTTCGCCCGGCTCGTTACGGAAAAAAAAGTGTGAGTCCGACAGGAGGGAAACCGGTGCGGCCATGATGGACGTCGCATCGTCGCGCGACACGACAAACGCCTTGGCGTTTTCAACGAAAAACCATTCGATTTCGGAATAGATCGGTATATACCGTAAACGGCCTGAAATCGTTCCCGCGAACAATCGCTTGTCGCTCGAACACAACGTGCAACAGGATATTTGCAAATATCTTATGGCGAGTGAGTGCGACAAGCAGCCTTCGCCAAACAACCTTGACCAAACAACCAATTTCACCGCGTTTCCCGTATATAATCGAAGTTTTCCGGATTGCGGGAAGTTTTGCACTGGCATTCCCTTGTTCCTTGGGTTAGAATCGTTGCCGGTTTGAGCGGCAAGGTGTTATCAGAGTTAAATTTATCGATAAAAGCCCTCCCGATTGTCCGGACGGTTCTTTCCCATGCCCCCCAAAAAAAAACGGTATCTCGGTCCGACCGGCGCACGCCTGCTGAAAATAGCACACCTTCTTTTTGCCATGATGTGGACCGGCTGTGGCATCGCGGTATTGCTCGTTCTTTTTGTCAGCCAACCGGAAAATGCCGACGAGCATCACCTGCGTTCCCAGGCGTTGAAGGTGATCGACGATTTCGGGATTGTTCCCGGAGCTCTCGGTTGCATGTTTACTGGTATCCTGTACGGACTGAAAACGCCGTGGGGATTTTTTCGCCAAAAATGGATGATCGTGAAATGGATCGTGTTCATGATCCTCGCCGTTGCCGGATTGATTGCCTTGAACACATGGATCAACCAAAACGCCTTGTTGATGCACGACGATCGGTTTGTCGCGGAGCAATCGCCTTCATTTCACGGAAATACGCTTTTGCTGATGGTTTTCTGCCCTCTCCAGTTGAGCGGATTGATTTTTATGACATTTATTTCCGTTTTTAAGCCCTGGAAAGGCCGCAAGCGAAACTGGGTGCCGCCGCTTCCCGAAGGAACGCCGGTCATGTCCGTCGAAGACAACGTTTAAGCCCGGGTGGATGGTCTTCGAAATTTCCCGATGTGCTTATTTTCCCGATAGCTCTTGACGTCCTCCGGTTTTTTCGCCTATACTGTTTGTTCGGTTTGCTTGGAATTTTTGGAATACGGTCTTATTTGATAAAGGATTAAGGATTGTCGTATGGATGGAGAACGTCGCCGTCAATTGTCGCAAAATCTTCTCGGAAAATGGTTGCTGAAACTGTATGAAGACCTCCGGGAACCCTATGCGAAGGTCGTCTATGTCGTGCTCGTCGTCGCCCTGGTGATCTTGTGCGTCACGTTAATCAGCTCCAATTTCATGCAAATTCAGCAAAAGGCCCAATGGGAAAGCTATTTCCATTCGGTGGGGGCCGCGACGCCCGAGGCCCGGACACAAGCCTTTCAGAATCTGGCCGCCACCTATACCTCCGGTGATATGGGGGCCAGGGTACGCATGACACTGGCCCAATTCCAGCTCCAGGAAGGGGCCAATCTTCTCTACACGGACCGGGACGAGGCGATGAAGCAGTTGGAATCAGCCCGGACGTATTTTTTCTCTGCGGAAAAATTGACTTCCAACAGCCGGTTGAAGGAGCAAATCGCGTTCGGTTTGGCCGCGACGCATGAATCGTTGGCCGCCGTCCGCACCGATAAGGACGATCTCGATGTCGCGGAGAAAAAATACAAGGAGGTTTTCGAATTTTGGCCCGAGGGAATGTTTGCCGAACGTGCCCGGCAGGCCCATGAAACCATTACTCATTCCGAGGGCAAGAAGCTGTATTCGATGCTCGCGAGCATGAAAATCGAAAAGCCCGAGCCGTTGAATATCAATCTTGAGAAGGGGGATACCATCGAAGGGCCGACCGAATTCGATCCCTTGAAGAAATTGGAAGAATAGTTCCCTGTCGGAGCCGGTTGTGTCGATTGTGCCTTTGACCGGTGCATCGAAGATATGCCGTAAATGGCATGATAATCCTCCCGCGCATAACCGCCTGCCGCTCGAATAATCCGCGTAAATGCTTATGTTGACAAAAGTTAGGAGCGAGTAAGTGCGGCAGGCAGATTTGACCAAATGGCCGTTTTCATCGCGTTTCCAGTATACCCGTGCCTGTTGACGCAAACGGGTTGTGAGGTATACCGACCGGGCATTCAAAAAAGGCGTTCCTGATAAGGGCGGTCGAGCGGTCGGGCGCGAAAACCGAGGTCGTTGAGATGATCGACGAATTCCGGTCCTCCATGCGTGCAGTAAACCATTTCCGGTTCGGCACGTTCGACGGCCCCTACCAGTTCGTCAAAATCGGCATGATCCGAAAGTGGAATCGCGACATCGACCCTCAACTGGTAGACGGCGCCTTTCCGGATCGCCCAGCCGGTTACGGCAAAGGTCCGGGTCGGATAAGGCGTTTCAAACGGACAATGGTGTGCCGGAATCACCAAAACCCGGTCCGGTTCGCTCCGGCGTTTCAAGAGCGGGATGACGTCGCCGAGGGGAACGCCGTGCTTTTCGTAGATTTCGCTGATTTCGTACATTTTTTTCCCCTGCTGCACCTTGAAGCCCGCGAGGGTCAACAGGCGACTCACTTCCTGCCCCTTGCCGAGCGTGTAGGCGAAGATGACCGGGGAACGCTTTCTCGCGAACGATTCGCCGACCTCGTCGATCAACCGGGCGATCATTTCTTCCCGCGGCGGCATCCGGTAATCCGGCGTTCCGAAAGTCGATTCCATGATAAGGTAATCCGCTTTCGGGACAACGGCCTCGACGGACGTCGCGGACGGTCCCAGTTTGAAATCGCCGGTATAGAGAAGCCGTTTGCCGCTTTGCGGACTTTCGGCCAGGAGCATCGCGGAGCCGAGGCAATGACCTGCCGGATAGGCCGTCAATTTCAGCGCACCGCACATGATCGGCTCGAAGAAGCGCATGGCCCGGAAGACCTGCGTCGGCTTGATACTGAGTCTTAAACGGCACAGCGATTCGGTTTCCGCCGTACAGTAGGTGATCTCATGCCGGCCCAGGTGATCCCCGTGGGCATGGGAAACGAATCCGCACGCCTGTCGTCGCGTGATATCGACGCTCAATCCCGCTTCCGGCAGGATCAGCCCCTTGTCCCAGTGAAACATCGACATGGCGATCCTTTCCTCAAAGCTTTCCGCTCGCTCGCCCCATGTCTCCAAGTAAACGGGGAGGACACTTTTGAACGAAAACCCTACTGCGATCCACCGTAATCAACCCCCTGGCGGCGAGCTCGATAAATTTACTTCGGTTGTCCCCATAGCCGTGCGCGTCGGCCAACTCGTTGATCTCGTCTGCGACGGCCTTGGTGACACGGATGCTTACGGAGAGCAATCAGACACTGCGTCCGCTCCCGGATTGATGCCCTCAAAGCGGTTGTCTTGTACTTGGCCAGAGACTTCTATTCTTTTTCCGGCGATTACAGGAAATGCGACATTCCTGCAAAGGATCGGGAGGATTGTATGCGAAATTGGTCTCCCAAAATGCGGAGTTGGCCAAGTCCATGAATTCCCATCATTTGACCTCCAACTGGCAATTCTGCGTCAGTAATACCGTTGGAATCCTTGGCACGCTTGCCACGTTCCACGTTGCCGGATTCTTCGGGAAGCAATAAACAGGGCCGTACTGCAAGTCCCGTTTCAGCGGATACGTCCTTCGTCCGGACTGCTCGCGGTCGCATAGAGTCGTTTCGGGATCCGGCCGGAAAGATGGGAGAGCCGGCCCGCTTCGCAAGCCAACCGCATCGCCTCGGCCATACGCACCGGGTCTTTGGCGTGGGCGATGGCCGTATTCAATAACACGCCGTCGACGCCGAGTTCCATCGCGACCGCCACGTCACTGGCGTTGCCGACGCCCGCATCGACGATCACGGGGTATGCGGGGTCGTTTTCCTTGAGATATTCGAGACAGATTCGAATCGCGTTCGGGTTGAGGATGCCCTGTCCGCTGCCGATCGGGCTCCCGGCAGGCATGACGGCCGCGGCTCCGCATTTTTTGAGCCGCATCGCGATCAGCGGATCATCGGTCGTATAAACGAGCACTTGGAAACCGTCGGCAACCAGTTGCGCCGTCGCCTCCAACGTCGCGACCGGATCCGGGAGCAACGTTTTCGCATCGCCGAGACATTCCAGTTTGACCCAGTCGGCGCCCGGATTGTTCATCCGGGAAAGGATTTCCCGTCCCAGCCGGGCGACCCGGATCGCATCTTCGGCACTGAAACAACCGGCGGTGTTCGGCAGAATCGTGTACCGTTTCGCATCGATGAAATCGAGCAGGTTCCGGCCCGAGGAATCGATCAGCCGTTCGCGACGGATCGCCACGGTGATACATTCGGAACCGCTCGCCTCAATCGCATTCCGCATGACATCGTAATCGGCGTATTTGCCCGTCCCGACAAACAGCCGGTTTGTAAACGTATGGGTTCCAATCGTCAACGGCATCGCGGTCGCTCTTAAACAAAAACAGGGTTTCGAGACAATCAATCAGACACGCCCAATCCACGCCTGACACACGTGCGCCCCAATATACCATGTTCGTGAAAATGCTCAAGAGGACGCACCGCCACGCACCCGTCGACGGCCGCCGTGAGCATGTCGTTGTCTTTCATCAGAATTGCGTTCAAAAACGCGGCGAAATGGTTTTGCAGGTCGTCAAGGGAAATTTTGGCCAAAATGCGTGAAATGGTGGTGCCGACGGGCGGCTTGTTCCGCTTGAAACCGAGGGGCTCGCGGAGGTCATGCCCGTGTTTTTGGGCCCGGCGTTCGATGTGGGCGATGTAGGGAATCCGTGCGAGCAGACCGAGACATGTTTCTGGAGGGGGCAAGAGCGAGCGTGCCGCGATAAGGATGCCCAACTCCTCTGGGATCACGGGGATCGGCGGATTTTTTGAAGACGTCGACGAGCGTGTTGAGGGCGGCGGTATTCATGGGAACCTCCTTGTTTTCGGGACCGGAAACGGGCGAAAACACAATCGCCTCCCTGTAATACGCAAGAAAACGCAAACCGGATGACACTTTTACTTGCAGCTCGACTGCGGGGCCGCATCGCCCTGTTGACAAAAAGGCGATATTTGATACAATTCCATACTCTTCGTTCTCGGTTGCAGACACCACGGGATGTCTTCGCACCGAGTCGTTCTGGTTGCCCGCGTAGCTCAACTGGCAGAGCGCAGCATTCGTAATGCTGAGGTTGAGGGTTCGATTCCCCCCGCGGGCTTTTCCGTAAGTCTTGAAACAACAGCAACTTGCAGCCGTACCGCTTCGTGCGAAACCTGAAGTTTTTTCACTCCCAAAGCGCAGGGGACTGCGCTTTGGGAATGAAAAAAGAGGTT